>JBGSTN010001088.1:0-2551 GCA_041736455.1 Burkholderiaceae bacterium
GGCCAGTCGACCCACAGCGGCACGACGCGATAGGGCAACGGCGGCAGTTCGCCGAGGTCGACGCGGCTCTCGCCCGGCCCGTGAAAATCGGAACCTCGTGAAGCCCGCAGGCCGAACTCGAGGGCAATGTTCGCGAATCGATCGTATTGATCGCGAGTATGGCTGCCTGTGACGACTTCGATCGCCGCACCACCCGCCTCGCGGAACTCGTTGATCAACGCCCAGAGCGACGTGTCGTCGATGCGGTAGCGTCCCGGGTGAGCCAGCACCGCGCAACCACCGGCCGCGTGGATCCATTGCACGGCCTCGGACAGCTTTGCCCAGCGTTGCGGCACGAACCCGGGCTTGCCTTCGATCAGGTACCGCTGGAAGACGTCATTGACGCTTTCGCACACTCCGCTGTCGACCAGGAAGCGCGCAAAGTGCGTGCGCGAAATCAGCGCCGGATTGCCGACGTGTTGCAGCGCGCCTTCGTAGGCGCCCGCTATACCGACCTTCGCGAGCGACTCGGCCATGTCGCGAGCGCGGCTGTCACGTCCGCTCCTCACGCGGGAAAGTCCGTCGCGCAGTTCCGGATTGCCCGGGTCGACGTTCAGCCCGACGATGTGGATCGTGTGACCGGCCCAGGTGACGGAAATCTCGACGCCGGGAATGAAAGGAAGCTTCAGGTCGGCTGCCGCTTCCATCGCCTGCGCCAGCCCCGCCAGTTCATCGTGGTCGGTCAGCGCGAACAGTTCGACGCCGTTGCGCTGTGCGCGTGCCACGAGATCGCCCGGCGTCAGCACGCCATCGGAAAACGCCGAATGACTGTGCAGGTCGGCATTGATGCACCAGGGGTCCGTGCTACGTGCAGCGGCCCGCAGTTCATCATCGATCGGGATCGGCATTGGAGCATTCATGAATCGTGTGCCAGAAATTCGCTGACGAGGCGGGCGAGTGCCTCGGGTTGATCGTGATGCAGCATGTGGCCCGTACCCGGCAGTACGTGATGCGTCAGATCGGCAATGCGTGCGCGCCTGACGAGAAATTCGGGTTCCGTCGTGAAACGATGCCAGTCGTTCGGATATTCGGAGTCGACCCAAAGCACCGGGGCCGCAATGGCCTGCCAGCACGCATCGACCTCTTCGGCCCGATAGAGATACGGATTGATCTGCTTGTGTTGCGGATCGGCCCGCCAGGCGTAGTCGCCCTCTCCGGTCCGTGCCGCACATTGTCGGGCCAGCCACTGTGCGCGATCTTCCCGCAATCTCGGGTTGCCCTTCATCAGACGGGTGGCGACTGCCTCGAACGAGGGATAGCGACTCATCCTTCGCGGCTTGGCCAGTTCATCGAGCCATTCGCCCAGGCGAACTGGGGCGCGTGCCGGATTCGACGGCGGCAGACCTGCGCCCTCCAGATTGACCAGGTTCACGACTCGCGACGGCCGCACACCGGCGTAGATCATCGCCACATTGCCGCCCATGCTGTGACCAAGCAGGTCGATTGGCCGATCCTGCAGCAGTTCGGCCAGCAATCGATCAAGATCGCCCAGATAGTCGTAGAACCAGTAGCTGTCGACGCCGGAATTCGCGGAGCGGCCGAAGCCGCGCCAGTCGGGCGCATAGACGGTGACGTGATCGGGAAGCTCATCGACGAGGAACTGGAACGACGCGCCCAGATCCATCCATCCGTGCAACGCGATCAACGGCCTCGCGTCGGGTCTCGAGCCATTGCCGGACCAGTGCCAGACATGCAGCCGCAATCCGCGGACGTCCAGATCGATGGAACGCGCTTCGCGACGTGCCTGGTAAGCAAGGGGGGCAGACAAATGTGATGTGCCAGGGGATGATGGTTCGCCCGCGGTATCGAGCGGGCAGGTATTGCATTGACGATTACCGCCATTATAGGTTCGTGGGTCGGATGCTGCGAATATCCGTACCACGCACGTTCAAGTCACCAGCCAGGCGATTTCATCCTCCGAGAACCCGGCGGCCAGGCGCGCCTCGCGATTGATCGACCCGGCGCGCGGTCTCGGCGCGTCGAATGCCACCAGTAACGTGCGGAAATGCGACTCGGCATCGAGGTTTTGCTGGCGGCACAGACGCCGGAACCAACGGTCGCCCGTAGCCACATGAGCGATTTCCTCGTCGAGGATCGTCTGCAGGATGGCCACTGAGCGCGTTTCGCGAGCCTGCCGCAGCCGTTGCTGAATGGCCGGGGTCGCGTCCAGCCCGCGCGCTTCGAGCACCCGTGGCACGAGCGCCATGCGCGTGATCAGGTCTCCGGCCGTACGGCGTGCCATCTCCCAAAGCCCGTCGTGCGCGTCGAAATCGCCGTAGCCGGCTCCGCTGCGGGACATCTCGTCGGTGACCAATCGAAAATGGCGGACCTCGTCCGCAGCGACGTTCAACCAGTCCAGTGCGAACCTCGCCGGCATCCGGTCATAGCGCCACACCGCGTCCAGCGCCAGTGATATCGCATTGAATTCGATATGCGCGATCGCGTGCAGCAGTGCTGCTCGCCCGGCTGGCGTGCCGATCGAACGTTGTGCGACCTGTTGCGGCCTGACCAG
>JBGSTN010001104.1:0-3687 GCA_041736455.1 Burkholderiaceae bacterium
GGATTGCTGGCCGGCCGGCGCAGCGAAGTCGAACGGCATTTCTCGATGTCGCTCGAGCAGGTGGACGCTGCTTGGACGCTGCGCCTGATGCCGCACGACAGCAGCGTCGCCAACGCGATCGCCGGCATCGACATCCAGGGCGATCAGCGCTCGATGACGGATATCCTGATTCGCCAGACCAATGGCGACGAGTCGCAGATGCACATCATCACGGCGCCGTGATCACGCGCCGATTCGCCACCTGGGCTGTCACGTTGCTGGCGATCATCGGTGCGACGATCATCGTTGCCCGCGCACCGCTGCTCGCCGACATGAGCGCGTTTCTGCCATCCGCGCCGAATGCCGAACAACAGTTGCTGATCACGAATCTGCAACGCGGCGCCGGCGCGCGTCTGTTGTTGGCGGCCGTGCACGGCGTTGCGCCGCAAGCGCGACGTGCGACGTCGGAGAAGCTCGTCCGGTCCTGGCGCGAACTACCCGAAGTCTCTTCGGTATCCAATGGGGCACAGGCCGATCTGGACCGCGAACTCGACCGCCTGTTCGATTTCCGCTATCTGCTTTCACCGACGCTCGATGCGAGTCAATTCACTGCCCCGGCGTTGACCGAAAGCCTCGTCCGGGCCCGCACGCTGCTGGCCACTTCGGCGGGCCTGTTCAATCGTGAAAAGATTCTCGCCGACCCGACCGGAGCCGCTTTCGGCCTGCTCGACCTGCTCGACGCCAGTCAGGGCCCGCAGCGCGCCGACGGCGTCTGGATCGACGGTGAGGCGCTGCTGTTCATCGTCAACCTGGTGGCGAACGGCACCGACCTCGACGGTCAGGAGCGTGCGATCGAGGCCATCGATCAACGGTACCAGGAACTTGCGGCGCGGCTGGGCCTGTCCGGCTCGAGGCTCGTCCTGACCGGCGCCCCGCGTTTCGCGGTCCAGTCGCGCGAGGAGATTCGCTCGGATGTATCGCGCCTGAGCATCCTTGGCGTGGGTCTCATCGTCGCTCTGCTCGTTTCGGTGTTCCGCGCCTGGTCCGTGCTGGTGATCGCATTGATTCCGCTGATGGCCGCGGTCCTCGCAGGTGCTGCTGCAGTCGCCGTCGGGTTCGGTTCGATCCATGCGCTGACCCTCGGGTTCGGGGCAGCACTGATCGGCGAGTGTGTCGACTATGCGTTGTACCACCTGGTCCAGACCAGTGGGGAAGGCATGGCCACGCGCCAATTCTGGCGGCAGATCCGGCTTGGCATGTCGACCTCACTGGTCGGTTTCGGCGCGCTGTACTGGTCGCACTTTCCCGGTCTGGCGCAACTTTCGGTGTTCGCGATGGCCGGCATCACCGCAGGCTATCTGTCGACACGTTTCATTCTGCCCCTGATCACCGCGCGCGGCCTGCCGGCGCAGGACTTCACGCGACTCGAACACGCGCTCGCTCGGACGCTGTCGCGCCTGCGTTCGTTGCGAGTGCCGTCGCTGCTCGTTCTCGGGGCTGCCGCCGTCGCGATGCTCGTCAACGGCACGCCGATCTGGAATTCAGACATCGCCGCGCTCAATCCGGTTTCACGCGAGTCGCTGGCGCTCGATGCCGACATGCGTCGCTCGCTCGGCGGACCGGACATCAATCTGCTGGTGATGGTGCAGGCGCGCACGCAGGACATGGACACCCTGTTGACCGCAGCATCTCTCGCGGCGAAGCGCCTGCGTGCGGCGGTCGGTCCAGGGCAACTCGACCACGTCAGTACCGTGACCGATTTCGTGCCACCACAGGGCGTTCAGCGCGCGCGCCAGGCGATGCTGCCCGATTCGGCGCAGCTCGAATCGCTGCTCGGTCGAATCGCCCCTGCCGCCGGCTTGTCGCTGCGCAGCCTGCAACGATTCGCCGCTGACGTGGAATCGGCGCGCAAGCGTTCGCCGATCGAACTGGCCGACTATGCCGACAGCAATCTGGCGACCGCATTGAACGGTCAGGTGACCAGCATCGCGGGCGTTCCCACCGCGATCCTGTCGCTGGTACCCGCGCCCGGTACGACACTGGACGCAGACGATCTTGCCCGTACGATAGGCGTCTTGCCGAATGCGGATGCTCGAGTGATCGACGTGAAAGCGAGGACCGACGAATTGTATGGCGGCTATCTGCAGGAGGCGGGAAGGCTGGCACTGGGCGGCGCCGCCGCCATCTTCCTGTTGCTTGCGGTATCGCTGCGCGATGCGCGTCGTCTGCTCGCCGTCCTGCTCCCTGTCAGCGGCGCCGTATTGCTGATCGTCGCCGGTCTCGTGTTCAGCGGAAACCCGTTGACCCTGCTGCACCTGGTCGGCCTGCTGCTGGTCGCGGCGATCGGATCGAACTACTCGCTCGTGCTGGCCAGTGGCATGCCGGCGACGACGCGTTCCGCGCAGGGGCAGGGCATCTTCCTCACGCCGTTGCTGCTCGCCAACCTGACCACCCTGATCGGCTTCGGCGTCATGGCCGCTTCCAAGGTCCCGCTGCTCGCCGCCCTCGGCGTCACGGTCGGACTCGGCACGCCGTTGGTCCTGCTGCTCGCCGCGATCTGGGCCGACGGATTCCGTCCATGACCCGACGGATCTTCGACACTCTGGCGCGGCAGAGCGCGCGGCGCTACCGGTCAGGCGGACGCTTTGCGCAGGGGTTCGCATATGGCAAGCTGACCCGCGACCCGGTATTTGCGTACCTGCTGGGACAGGGTCTGCTCAATCCGCCCGACAGCCCGGCGACCCGGAACGGCTCCGGGCAATCCGTTGACCCGCAGCAGGCGAGTGGTCCGACGCAAGGCGACGGCACGATTCGATCCGTTCCTCCGAAAGTTCTCAGCGAGCCGGCACCGCTGCTCCTGGACCTCGGTTGCGGTCAGGGCGTGGTCGCGGCGATGCTGACACAGGCGCGCCATCTGCACGCGCATGGACTATGGCCGGACGAATGGCCGGTACCGGTCCGAAGCGATTTCCATGGCATCGAACTGATGCCGCGCGACGTCGCGCGCGCGCATGCCGCGCTCGGTGACACGGCCCGTTTCGTGACCGGCGATATTGCGCTCACACCCTACCCGAGGGCACACACCGTCCTGATTCTCGACGTATTGCACTACCTGCCCTATGACGCACAGGACCGGGTGCTGGCGGCGGTACGGGCCGCACTGATTCCGGGCGGTCGCCTGCTGTTGCGCGTGGGCGATGCGGACGGTGGCTTCGGGTTCAGGTGGAGCAACTGGGTCGATCACGTCGTCACATGGTTCCGAGGTCATCGACTGCCCCGTCTATACTGTCGCGCGGTTCGTCAGTGGTGCGATGTGCTGCACGGGCACGGATTCGAAATCGAGCAACGACCGATGAGTGAAGGAACGCTGTTTGCCAACGTGCTGTTGATCGGCCGACTTGCCGACGGCCCGACGGAAGCGATCCGATGACGCCCGTGAAGCATGCGATGCCGGTCGCGATTGCCGCTCATACCGCGACCAGTTCGGTCGGATCCGGATTGAACGCGCTGCGTGATGCGCTCGATCGTGGGCGCAGCGGCCTGGCGCCATGCCATTTTCTCGACACGCGGCTCGCCACCTTCACCGGCGAGGTCGAGGGTGTCGACGACGTGCGCCTGCCCGCTCATCTGACACGCCACGATTGCCGCAACAACCGGCTCGCGCATCTCGCCTTGCAGCAGGACGGCTTTGCGGCGATGGTCTCGGCA
>JBGSTN010001116.1:0-3566 GCA_041736455.1 Burkholderiaceae bacterium
GTCGGCAAACGCGCGATAGTCGCGCAGACGGCGGCCAGCCGCATGCCCGCGGTCTGCAATGATGATCTGTGGCGAACCGACCTCGGCAGCGAGTTAGCGGCCCTTGCGGCACGGGCCAGCCAGCATCAGCGGGGCCGCCGGATGCTGCATCGAATGGATGTCCAGCAGCAGGTCTGCGCTATCGACCAACGGACGCACTTCGCGGGCACGACGCAATTCGGCGCTGTTCCGTGTCGAATCCAGTACGTCGTCGCTCCACAATCGATTGAAGTCTTCATCGAGATACCGCGACGCATCGGGCCTCAGCGGATCGAAGCTTTCGTAGGCGGCCACATTCATGAAACAGAAGCTGAGTCGACCACGAACGGGTCGCACGCGTTCGCGCAACAACCAGTCGAGTGCGATGGCGCCGCACAATTCGTTGCCGTGCACGAGGGCACTGAGCAACACGTGCGGACCCGGCGCCGCCGCAGCGTACGTGTACGACCAGGCAATGCCGTTGTTGCCGTCACGATACCGGCTGATATCGGGACGCGGCAATTCCAACGGGTAGGCACTGGGCGTGACGGGGCTGGGCATTCGGCACGAATCTCCGGAATCTCGCCGCATGGTTGCCCGCAAGTCGCGGCTGATCGGGCGCAGGCCACAGGGCGGGGCGCGGAATCTCGCCGGGTCCGGTGACGCGCCTTCAATCGTAGCGCACAAGCGCCAAGCGGGCGTTTCAGGACCGTCGTTCCGAGTGCTCCGACGGAATCATTTCGTGAAGCAAGGATTCGCCGCGCGCGAGACCGGCCCGCCAGTGCGCGACCATGTCGTCACCGCGGCTCAGCAACATGAAGATCATGTCACCGACACCGTCCGGTTCGAGCGCGCCATTGATGCGCAGATGCCCTTCCTTGTAGCTGACTTCGGCACGGAGCCCGCTGGGAGTCTCCACGACGAAGCCGCTCGAGACGAAGGCCGAACGCTGCGGTTGCGCCAGCAGTTCGCCGTCGACGGCCAGATTGCCGTTCACGCTGATGCGCTCGACGAGTGGGCGCGGTTTGTCGACCGTATCCGAGGCGAGTGCGAACTCGAAGGCGCCGCCGGCCGCGTTGCCATCGAAACTGCCCCCGACGTCGCTGATCGCAACGGTGAATCCGCGATCGAAGATGCGGGCGGCGGCACGTTCCATGGCCAGCAAGCGTTCCCGATCCAACGACTCGTTCGGGCACGCCGATTTGGCAGTCGTCAGCGCCTTCAGCCCTTTCGCGTCGATGGCGTTGAGCGCGAACTTCATGCCCAGGCGGCCGAGCGGCGAGCGTTCGAACGTACCGCCGGCCAGCGACGCCTCGAGCATCGTGTCGATCACTTCGTCGTGCTCGACGCTTTCCGAGACCAGTTCGAGGTTGTCGAAGCGGTTCTGATCCGCTCGGACGGATCCGATGTGAAAACGCGACCTGCCGAGTCCGGTCTTCAGGTCGGTCAAGGTCGATTGCACACTGATCCCGTCGAAGGAGAGGCTCTTGCCTTCGGCCAGCACGGCGACGTTCGGCAACGACCACGCGAGTTGCCATTGACCCTCGTCCTCGTGCATGGTGCCCGTCGACGCGGCGACGTGGATGCGCGGACCCTTGTCTTCGATGACGATTTCCGGGGTGGCGAACTGGTAATGCCACCTGTCGTCCCAGCCCATCCTGGCGTGCACGGTCAACAGCACGTCGGTGCCCAGGACGCTTCGCACGGCGGCGGCGTGCTCACCGCCGACGCTGACCCGGGCTTCGAAGCTGACGAGTCCTGCAAGCGATGGTGCATGTTTGACGTCGTAACTGATCTTCAGAGGCACCGGCAGCGCTTCCGCTCCCGGCAGGCAATTCGGGTCCAGGGTGACCTGGAGACTGCCGGACGAACTCAGCAGGCCCGTGCGTTGCTGTACGGGCATCACGACGAACGCCGGGTGGATCTTGCCGGGCGCGGTCCAGGAGTCGACCTCGTCGGCCGCACGCTGACCGCCCAGCCATGTTGCTCCCGCCCATGCGATAACGGCGGTCGCGCCGGCGACGAAAACGACAGCGACAACGGGTCTGCTCACGATAACCTCTTGCTTTGGATCGACGCGGAAATTATTGGTGATCGAACGACGGACGACGATGCGCGAGGGCTGGCCGGATGACCCGGAACGACTGACGGCAAGCGCACCGATGCACAATGGGGATCACGCCACAGGAGGACGAGACCGATGACACAGAATCGACAGATCGTGATCAGGGAACTGCCCGACGGCAAGCTGGCCGAGCGGCACTTCGAACTTCGTGTCGCCGACATGCCCGGCTTGCGTTCGGGACAGGTCGTGATCCGGACCATTCTCATGTCGATCGACGCGGCCAATCGCGCCTGGATGCAAGGGGCGACCTACCGCGACGCCGTCAATCCCGGCGATGTGATGCCCACGCTGGCGATCGGCGAAGTGCTCGAATCTGGCGATCCGTCGATCGCGGCCGGTGACCTGGTGATCACCGAGTCGTCGTGGGCCGACTTCGTCGCGGTCGATGCGCACCGGGTTAGACGCCTGACCGCCCATCGGCCGTTGTCCCACCAGTTGTCGGTGCTCGGCATCGCCGGGCAGACCGCTTATCACGGCCTCATTGCGGTAGGACGCCCGACGAAAGGTGACACGGTCGTGGTGTCAGCGGCCGCAGGGTCGGTCGGCATGTTCGTCGGTCAGATCGCCAAAGCGCTGGGGTGCCGTGCCGTCGGCATCGCAGGCGGCCGCGAGAAATGCGCCTGGGTGGTCGAAGAACTGGGTTTCGATGCGTGCGTCGACTACCGGTCGGACAAGTGCTTCCGCGAGCTCAAGGCGGCCTGTCCGAACGGGATCGACGTCTATTTCGACAATGTCGGCGGGTCGGTGCTCGAGACCGTGCTGTTCCAGATGAATCAGCACGGTCGAATCGTCTGCTGCGGCGCCGTGAGCCAGTACGACGAAAAGGCGCCGGCCGGGCCGCGCAACGTACCGGGACTGATCGTCGTCAAGCGACTTCGCATGGAAGGGTTCATCGTCATGGACTTCGCCGAACAGGCGGCGAAGGCTCAAGCCGACCTTGCGGCATGGGTCGCAGACGGCAAGGTGCGCGTCATCGAAGACATCGTCGCGGGTCTCGAACAGGCGCCCGCCGCGCTCGTCGGATTGCTCGCGGGAAACAATCATGGCAAGCGCATGGTGCGCGTTGCGCCCGACCCTGGGTGACCTCAGCGGCCGACGAAATGCGGGACGCGTTTCTCGACGAATGCGATCGCAGCCGCCTTGTGGTCGTCGGTTTCGAACGTCCGGATCATGTGGATCGCCTCGGCGTCCAGCGTGTCGGACAGCGAGCCGCGTGTCGCGACGTTGAGATTCTTCTTCATGTAGCCGATCGCCACCGTTGGCAACGAGGCGAGCTCGCGCGCCCAGGCTGCGCCGGCGTCGGAGAGTTCGCCGGCCGGAGCGACGCGATTGACGATGCCCAACCGGGCGGCCTCGAGGGCGGTGATGGGCCTGGCATCGAAGAACAGTTCACGCGCTTTCGCGATGCCGACCAGCTGCGTCA
>JBGSTN010001120.1:0-2536 GCA_041736455.1 Burkholderiaceae bacterium
CGATCTTTGCAGGCTGCTCGCGAACTGGCGCCTGAGTCGCCACGGTTCGGCGAGCATGCCGAGTTGCGCCGCGTGATGACGTCGTTGATGCCCGCGCTGGACGTCGTGGCAGCCACCTGGCCGCAGGCCACGCATGAATTGCAGATCATTCGTGAACAGATCGCAGGTTTCGATGCGCCACTGGCGGCCGTGCTGAGCCAATCGGACAACCTGCTGCAACTGCGTGCAGCCGATCAGATCATTCGCGTCGAGGCCACGGCCTTGCGCGACGGTTTCACCGAGATTCGCCAGGCGATTCCGCCGTTTCGTGACCGACTCAGATGGATGAGCTGGCTGGCAGCCGGATTGTGCGGGCTCGCCGCGCTCAGTGCGCTGGCGGTCTCGCGAATCTACGTGGTCACCAGCAACTCGCGCGCTTCGCAGGCCGAACGGCAACGTGAAGTCGCCGAGCAGCTGGAAGCCGCTGCCAAGCACACGAACGAACAGAACCAGGCTGCGATCCTGCGGCTGATGAACGAGTTGCAGGAGGTCGCCGACGGCGATCTGACCGTGCAGGCCACGGTGTCCGAAGACATCACCGGCGCGATCGCCGATTCGGTCAACTACACGATCGAGGAATTGCGCAGCCTGGTCTCGCGGATCAATTCGACGGCCGAACAGGTCAATGGCGCATCGAGCAAGGCGCAGATGATCTCGGTCGGCTTGCAGGCAGCCACCGAACAGCAGAGCCGCGAGATCCGTGAAACGGGTGAATCGGTGCTCGCGATGGCGCGCAAGATCAACGAGGTGTCGGCGCGAGCGGCCGAGTCGGTGCAGGTCGCGCGGCAGTCGGTGTCGGCGTCTCAGGGTGGGTCGAAAGCGGTCAATCACGCGATCAGCGGCATGAACATGATCCGCGACCAGATCCAGGAGACTGCCAAGCGCATCAAGCGGCTGGGCGAATCGTCACAGGAAATCGGCGAGATCGTCGAGCTGATCTCCGATCTGACCGAACAGACGAACGTGCTGGCACTCAATGCGGCGATCCAGGCCGCATCCGCGGGCGAGGCGGGACGTGGCTTCACGATCGTCGCGGAAGAAGTGCAGCGACTGGCCGAACGGTCGGCCGAGGCGACCCGGCAGATATCGATGCTGATCAAGGCGATCCAGACCGACACGCAGGATGCCGTGGCGGCGATGGAGCGCAGTACGCAAGGGGTCGTCGACGGCACGCGCCGCTCGGACGAGGCCGGGCGCGCGCTCGACACGATCGGTACCGTTTCCGTGCAACTGGCCGAACTCATCGAAAGCTTTTCGAAGACGACCTCGCGCCAGGCGGCATCGGCGGGTTCGGTCGCGCAATCGATCCAGCGCATCCTGCTCGTCACCGAGCAGACTTCCAAGGGAACTGCACAGACTGCCGGCTCCATCAGCCAGTTGTCGGAGCTTGCGCAGGAACTGAAAAACTCCGTTTCTCGTTTCAAGGTGGCCTGAGCCGTGGAAATCATGGAACAACCTGCGCATCAAGTCATCGGCGTCAAGCCGCTGGTCAGCCCGGAACCGGTCGATCTCGGCATGCTTGCCTGGTGCGCCCAGGAGATCCACACGGTGCTCGATCAGGCCGAAGCGCACCTGACCAACCACCTGACCCAGAATTCCCAGGATCAATCGCTGCTCGGTGCTGCTCGCGCGCTGATCCATCAGGCGCATGGCGCGCTGGCCATGGTCGATCTGCCCGGGACCGCGATGATCACCGCGGAAGCCGAGTTGCATGTCGATCGCGTCCTGCGTGGCGAGACCGCGCTCACGGCCGAGGTGGCCAGCCGGATCGCGACGGCATTCAACGCCTTGAACGAGTACATCGAAGAAGTCCTGCGTGGCAGCGCGCCGCAGCCGCTGCGCCTGTTCCCCTATCTGGGTCCGCTGCTTGAAGCACGGGGAGCCGAGCGCATCCACCCCGCCGATCTGTTCTTCCCGGTGCTGGTCAATTGGCCCGCGCAGCCTGCTACGACGAGCGAACTCGACGAAAACCAGCGTCATGCGATCCGTGCGCGCTTCGAGCAGGGCTTGCTCGGGTCGCTGCGCGATGCGCGCGATGCGCGGTCTCTGGCGCGGATGGCATCAGCCATCGAAGAGCTGTCGACGACCTCGCTGGTCGGACGCAGTCACAACTTCTGGGCCGTGGTCGCGATCTATTTCCGGGCGCTGACGGCCGGCCAGTTGCCCCTTGACGCCCGCGCCAAGCGTCTGCTCGCGCGGATCAATCTGCAATTGCGTCAGACGCTCAAGGATGGCTCGCCGCCGGCCGATCGGCTGTTGCGCGACACCCTTTTCGCGATCGCCTGCGGGTCGCCGACTGCTTCGGAACTCGCGGCTGTGTTCGCGGCATACAGGCTGACGGATTGCGTACCCCCGGACTTCGAACAGCCGCGCTACGGTCGCATCGATCGCCGTGCGCTGTCCGATGCGCGTGCGGCCGTCGTTGCCTTGAAGAAGGCCTGGGAAGCCATGCTCGCGCAGCCCGGTGCCGTGGCCGAACACCGCGCGCGCGCCGGCC
>JBGSTN010000010.1:0-14742 GCA_041736455.1 Burkholderiaceae bacterium
CGCCCCCGTCGCCCCCATCGCGCCTGTTGCGCCGTTCAGACCCGTCAAGCCGGTCTGCCCGACAGCACCTTCGGCGCCGGTCGCACCGGTACACACGTACTGCGTGCTCGTGATCTCGGCAGCGTCCAGCGAGCCATTGCGATTGTTGTCGATGCCCGCGTCGATACGGGCGCCGCCAACAGCGCAATGCGCACCGATGGGCTCGTTGCTCGCCAGAGCGACGGCTTTGGCGCTGCGACCGGTCACTTCGATGCTGTCACCTCCTCCACCGCAGGCACTAAGAAGCGAGACAGCCGCAGCGATTGCGGCGATCGAGTGATGGTTCATTCTCAAGGTGAAGTCCTTCCGGTAAGGCAGATGGAGTGGGAAAGCGCCCGTCAGAGGTGGTCGTCCACTGGACGACACGACGGTGGAGCGCAGCAATCTGATCGGCATGCATTACACAGCGCCTCGCCTCACGGTGAAGGGGGAATCAAGGCCCCATCGGCTATTCGGAGTGGTAGATTGAAAGTTGAACGGGCCAGGTCGTCGAAGGGTCGGGCAGTAGAGCCGTTTCCAGGCGATTTGATCCGGAATATGGTGGCGACACCTCCAGCACGCCACGATGTTCCGCAAGGGCTTTCCGATGAGTTGGATCCGTCGCTGACTGCGCCCATGAGCGCTCCATCATCAATCGTTCAACTGGACGGACATGCGACCCTCGACGCCAGAGACACGCAGACTGCGACGCGCACGAGTGGTCTCGTTGCGCGAGGCGGGGCACTCGTTTTCTGCCATCGCAACGCAGACGGGCTTGAGCCGTACCGGTGTCTTCAACATTTGCAAGCGCATCGAAACGATGGGCAAATCGGCGCTCGACGATGCACCGCGCGTCGGCCGCAAGGGCATTCTGAGTGAAATGAATGCCACCTTGTTGAGGGCGTTGATCGCCGAGCACACGCCCGACCAGTTGTCGATGGCCGCGCTGCTATGGACCAACTCGGCAGTTGCGCAGTTGATCGAACTGCGCGCAGGCGTGCGTTTGTCAGTACGAAATACCGCCCTCACGCTGACGCGATGGGGGTTCGCTCCACCACGCCCTTTGACCAAGGCTCGAACGCGCGACGCCCCTGCGGCCCAGCGTTGGCTCGTCGACGACTATCCCGGCATCGTCACTCGGGCGAGGATCGAAGGGGCAGAGCTCGCATGGACCGACATCAGCAGACTTCCTTCTTCGCAGGTCAACGCGAACACCGCGGGCGAGACCGACGATTCTCACCGGCCGCAGGAGCCGAGATCACGGCTGACCCGGTCAGTTTTCTCGACCGTCGATAACCGGGGAAGAGCCTGCTGGGCGGCATTCGATGGTTCACTCGATGCGACTGTATTCATCGAATTATTGCGCCGGCGGATCCATCACGCGGATCGGAAGGTCGTTCTGATCAGTGACCCGATGCGTTTGTACCGGTGCGCTGCCGTCCAGGCATGGCTGTCAGAGCACGAAGACGACATCGAGATCGTCGAGCTGCCAGGCGAATGAGGCCGCAAACTCGCGACCTCATTCTGGATCATTCGCGCTCAGGCGTTCCTGTCGAAGCGGTCCAGATCCATCACCTTGGTCCACGCCTTCACGAAATCCTCGACGAACCGATGCTGGGCATCGTTGGCGGCGTAATACTCGGCAACCGCGCGCAGCTCCGAATTGGAGCCGAACACCAGGTCGACGGTCGTCGCGGTCCACTTGACCTGGCTGCTGTTGCGATCGCGGCCTTCATACAGACCCTCGTTCGACGACTTCGACCAAATGGTTGACATGTCCAGCAGATTGACGAAGAAGTCGTTGGTCAACGTGCCAGGACGAGCAGTGAAGACGCCGTTCCGCGCCCCATCGGCATTCGCATCGAGGGCGCGCAGGCCACCGACCAGCACAGTCATTTCCGGCACGGTCAGCGTCAGCAGGTTGGCCTTGTCGACAAGCATCTCGGCCGGTGCGAAGCGGGCTTCGTTGCTGTAGTAGTTGCGAAAGGCGTCGGCCTTCGGTTCGAGCGCCGCGAACGAACTGACGTCGGTCTTCTCCTGCACGGCATCCATGCGCCCTGGCGAGAACGGCACCTTCACCTGGTGGCCGCCCTTGCTGGCAGCCGATTCCACCGCAGCGGAACCTGCGAGCACGATCGTGTCGGCGAGCGAGACCCTCTTGCCGCCTGCGAGAGCCGCATTGAACTCCTTCTGGATGCTCTGGAGTCTCGTCAGCACTTTCGCGAGTTCGGCCGGATTGTTGACTGCCCAGTCTTTTTGCGGCGCGAGCGCTACGCGAGCGCCGTTAGCGCCACCCCGTCTGTCCGAGCCGCGGAAGGATGCGGCGGAAGCCCAGGCGGTACGCACGAGTTCCGGTATCGACAGGCCTGAGGCAAGGATCCTTTCCTTGAGCGCACCAATATCCTTGTCGTCGAGCAGAGGGTGATCGACCGGCGCGATCGGGTCTTGCCAGAGCAGCTCTTCCTGCGGCACGTCAGGGCCGAGGTAACGGGCGCGCGGGCCGAGATCGCGGTGAGTCAGCTTGAACCAGGCCTTGGCGAAGGCGAGCTCGAATTCCTTCGGTTGCTCCATGAAACGGCGTGCGATCTTCTCGTAGGCCGGGTCCATGCGCAGCGCGAGATCGGTGGTGAACATCATCGGCGCGTGCTTCTTGTCCTTGATGTGCGCGTCGGGGACCATCGTCGCTGCAGCCTGATCGGACGGAACCCACTGTATCGCACCGGCCGGGCTCCTGGTCTGGACCCAGGTCCAGGCGAAGAGGTTGGACAGGTACTGCGTGGTGAACGCCGCGGGGCTGGATGTCCAGGCGCCTTCCAGACCACTGGTGACGGTATCTTCGGCATTGCCCTTGCCACACTTGTTCTTCCAGCCGAAGCCCTGTGCATCGATGGGCGATGCTGCCGGATCGGGACCGATGCAGTCGTCCGGCTTGTGCGCGCCGTGCGCCTTGCCGAAAGTGTGGCCGCCGGCGATCAGAGCCACCGTTTCTTCATCGTTCATGGCCATTCGGCCGAACGTGTCGCGGATGTCCTTGGCCGCGGCGATCGGATCAGGCTTGCCGTTGGGACCTTCCGGGTTCACGTAGATGAGCCCCATCTGAACGGCGGCGAGCGGACTCTCGAGGCTGCGTTCGCCGTGATATCGCTCATCGGCAAGCCACTTGGTTTCCGAGCCCCAGTAGACGAGATCGGGTTCCCAATCGTCGGCCCGGCCACCGGCGAAACCGAACGTCTTCATGCCCATCGATTCCATCGCAACGGTGCCGGCCAGAACCATCAGATCTCCCCAGGAAACGCTGGCCCCATACATCTGTTTCACAGGCCACAGCAGACGGCGAGCCTTGTCGAGACTGACGTTGTCGGGCCAGTTGTTGAGCGGGTCGAAACGCTGCTGACCGCCATCCGAACCACCGCGACCATCCAGTACACGATAGGTGCCTGCGCTATGCCAGGCCATGCGGATGAAGAATGGACCGTAGTTGCCGTAGTCGGCCGGCCACCAGTCCTGCGAAGTCGTCAGGGTGGTCTCGATGTCCGCTTTCAACGCTTCCAGATCGACACGCTCGAATGCTTTCGCGTAGTCGAACGCGTTGCCCATCGGGCTCGAGGACGGATTGTGCTGGCGCAGCGGGGACAGGTCGAGCCTGGTCGGCCACCAGTCCTTGTTGGACATCACTCTGCCCGCTACCGTGTCCGCGGCATGCAAGGTCGGCGTGATCGCGAGCATGACCACGGTCAGACTCGCGCAGATCGACAAGCGTCGCAGTGAAAACGGAATTTGCTCCATGAATCGCTCCTTTGTTATCGTTGGAAAGTTCGTCGGCGCAGCATAACAATCGAAAGATGTGCCAGGAAATTGAGAATCTCAACTGCCGCGATTGAGGAATCCCATCACGAGCCATACGGGTCGGCAGAGATACGCTCCGATTGTCGATGTCGCCACTCATTCGTCGCAGGCATCGGACATCATTCGACCCGGCGCTTCTCGAGTGCATCGTGCACGGCATGCGAATCGCAGCGAGCCGGATGTGCATGCTTCATCGTTGCAGTGCTCCCGCTGTGCATTGCCGGGCATGACGATTGCCGCGTACGGCCTCCATACCTCTTCACAGGAATCGACATGAGTATCATCGATAAAGTGGTTGCAGCGGTCACTCCTCCGGAGAGCGACAAGGATCGTGCCGAAGCACGGTCGAAGGCGCGTGCAGCGGCAACCGAGGGGAGCTGGCTCTCCATGGTGCTTGACCATCACCAGGCAATCGAACAAGCGTTCGCCAACGTGAAGTCGGCCGACAATGCGGCCTCGAGGCGCTCGGCGCAGAAAGAGCTGGCCGGGTTGTTGACCGGGCATGCCGTCGCCGAAGAAGCCGTGCTGTATCCAGCGATGGCGACTCGCGATCAGAAAGGCCATTCGACGATGGCCTATACCGAGCAGAGTGCTGCGAAGGTGCAGATGGCGGCCCTTGAAGAACTCGATCCGATGAGCAAGGACTATCTGGACAAGCTCGAGCATATTCGAGGAGCGGTTGCCCACCATGTTTTCCAGGAAGAAAACTCCTGGTTTCCGGAACTGGTGCAAGAAGGCGATGCGAACCTGCAGGCCAGACTGGGCGAGCGCTACCGCGAGGAATTCGATCGCTACACGCATGATGGCGCTTCGACCGCGCCACGTAACGAGACGAGCGGCGCTGCGTATAGCGGTGGAGCCACCCCGTCTTTCCAGAATCAGTAACTGCGAATCTTGGAGGATCGGAGCGGCTGACGTCAGGGCACAGGTGTCCTGGCGCCAGCCGCTCCGCAGTTCAGGACTGGCCGGCTCCCGACCATTCCCGTTCGAATACCGTGCTTCGGTGATTCGACGGTCGACAAGGATTTCGCAGGCTACGCGGACGCGATCGCGCAGGCGCTTCAGGCGCGACGCTTTCCGGGCGAGCTTCGTCTGTCGATGATCGGGAACCGATGAAGAACTCTCGATGCCCTGAATGGGAACGAAACAAGCAGTGCCCGATCTTGCTATCTTGCCATTGTGCTCGCTACGGTTGGCGGGCCCAAACGATCACCTGCGCGATCGACAATGGCCTACATCGGCGACGGCAGTACTGATCCGGCCACGGTCGGAGCATGATCTTTCCGATTCGCGTTCAGCCAATAGTGCACACAGGCAGTGGCAAGCGCCTGCGTGGCGTCGATACTGATACCCAACAACGGGGAATCGATGTGCCTCAAGGCAATCGGCACTTCGGTACAGGCCAACACCAGACGGGCTGCACCGCGGTCGAGTAATCGCTGACCCGATAGCGCCAATAGCCGACCGCCCCGTATCAGATCGTTCTGCTTGACCGCATAGCAGCCCGGCGTGAACGAGTCGTCGAGTTCAGCGTCGGTATTCGTCAGGCACTCGATGTTTCGATCTGCGAAACGCGACTGATAGAGCCCGGCTTCCACGGTGCCGCGTGTTGCGACCAGACCGACTGGCCGTTCGCGCCACGTACCAAGCGCATCGATCGTGGCATCCACGATGTGGATCAAGGGTGACCGACTCGCCAGGGCAAGTTCGCCGAACCAGAGGTGCGCCGTATTGCATGGGATCGCGATACGTGTTGCGCCGGCATCGTTCAGCCGGGCGATGCCTTCCAGCATCGCCGGCAATGGCGACTCACCGGTACCGGCAAGCGCCCGTTGCCGATCGGGAATCTGCGGCACGTTCCAGATGACCGTCGCCACATGCTCCTGATCCGATTTCGCAGGCGTCGCAGCCAACAGTTGGTTCAGGAAATCCAGTGTCGCAAGCGGTCCCATGCCGCCCAGAACTCCGATCAGGGGCTTTGTTGCGGCCACGATTCAGAGCGCCGGCGTCGGCACGAACGTCGACCGATAGCCGAATAGTCCGGCCGCTCCGCCGGTATGGATGAACACGATCTTCTGCCCTTTGCCGAATCGACCCTTGCGGATCAGATCGATCAAACCGGCGAAACCCTTGCCGGTGTACACCGGATCGAGCAGGATGCCTTCGTGACGCGCCAACAGATGGACCGCCTCGAGCATGCCGTCGGTCGGCACGCCATATCCCCCACCAACATAGTCACTGTTGGCGACGACCGCGTCATCGGGAAAGTCGCCGCGAATGCCGAGCAGTTCCCACGTCTGGCTCGCCAGCGCGCGCACGTTTTCTACCTGCTTCGCCTGCGGCGCACGAACGCTGATACCAAGCACGGGAAGATGCGCATTCGCGCCCTCGAACCCGACCACGAGTCCGGCCTGGGTGCCGGTACTCCCGGTTGCGTGCACCACGTGGTCGACATCCAGGCCAAGATCGTTGATCTGATCGATGATCTCCTGAGCCGCGACGACATAACCCAGGGCTCCGATCGCATTCGAACCGCCGCCTGGAATCAGATAGGGCGTTTCGCCCGCCGCACGAAGCCGGTCGCCGACAGCAACCATTTCGAGATTCATGTCCAACCCGGCAGGGCGCATCTCGATCCGTGCACCGAGGATCTGGTCCAACAGGACGTTGCCGCTGTCATAGTATTCATCCGGAGCACCGCTGACCCGCTCTTCGAGCAGCACCGTCGACTTCAGTCCGAATCGATTCGCTGCCGCGATCGTCTGGCGAACATGATTGGATTGGGTGGCGCCCTGCGTCACCACATGCGTGGCCCCTTCCGCCAATGCGGCGCCGATCAGGAATTCGAGCTTGCGTGTCTTGTTGCCGCCCAGCGCCAGTCCGGTATTGTCGTCGCGCTTGATATAGATGTCCGGGCCATCCAGCAAGCGGCTCAGTCGCGACAGGTATTCGAGCGGGGTCGGCGCCTGGGTCAGGCGCACGCGGGGAAAGGAGGTGAGATTCAACGCAGCGTGCTCCGCAATGAAAGGTTTCCGGCGTCGGCAGCGCCAATCGGTCCGCGTTCATTGTAGACAATGATCGAAAAGCCCGGGGCGAAGCGCCAGATACGGAAGACCACGTCAGAACTCGTGAACGCCGCGCTATTACCGGGTTCATCAATTGACCAGACAGCGAGCGACTGTCGCCCGGCGCTCGGCATATCGCAGGCGGCACTCCCGACCCGACGACCGGTGTCGACGCCCTGCCCGGCAACGAGAACTGCCGTCATCACTCGACTAATGCGACGAACCCTTCCGAACGGCCCTGCTACGCTGACCACGCGGTGCCCCACCGACAACGCGCTGCCTTCCCGATCGCACGTCTTCGTCGGTAACGCAACGGCACCAGCAGCATCCGATGACGTGTGGCAGCCATCGCTGCCGCTTCGCCGCGGCTCGATCCCTCTCTCTCGAATCCAATGAAAAACGACAAACAATGGCTTGCCAAGGGTCTCGGCGAGCGGCTGGCGGCTACGAATCTTCTCCTGGTCACCGTCGTACTCTCGGTGCTGGTTGCATCGATCGGCTCTGCCGTCTCGAACACCGACCGACACAAGGCCGAAGAGAATCTTCTCGCTGCCACGACTGAAGTGCTGACCTTGATCGAAGCCAACGATCGTGACCTCCGACGCCGCACGCAGGCCCTGGCGACGATGTTCGAGAACCGACTGAGAGGGACGCTGGAATTGTCAGGCGAGACGATGGTCCTGCAGGACGGGGAAGTCCCGATCCTGACGCTGAATGGCATGAATCTGAATCTCGATCCGGGCCGGGTCGATGATTTCACGGCCGATACCGTGGCCGCCGCAACGGTGTTCGTCCGCAGCGGCGACGATTTCGTACGGGTGATCTCTTCCCTCAAGAACGAGAAGGGCGAGCGAGATATCGGCACGCGACTCGACCGGGCACATCCTGCATACAGCGCCGTGCGATCGGGCAACGATTACCTGGGGCTGGCGACCGTCGACGGTCGCCGCTTCATGACCCGGTACGCGCCGCTCCGGAACCCTCAAGGTGCGATCGTCGGCATTGCCTTCATCGGCCTTGACTTCTCCGACTACCTCACCGCGATCAAGGACGCCATCCGCAAGCTCAAGGTAGGAAAAACCGGGTACTACTATGTACTCGATGCAACGCCCGGCGAAACGCTTGGCAGGCTGATCATCCATCCGGCACTCGAGGGACAGAGCATCCTGACGGCCAAGGATGCCGAGGGGGAGTATTTCGTTCAGAAGATGATCGCGGCCAAGAATGGCGTGATCCGCTATCCCTGGATCAACAAGTCACTGGGAGAAACGGTTGCCCGCGAAAAGATCACCGGCTTCGTGCACTTCGCAAGCTGGAACTGGATCGTCGCGGCGGGTATCGACGTCAACGAGTACATGGCGAATTCGCGCAACCTGATCGGCTGGATCGCGATCTTCGGCATTGTCGCCGTGCTGGTGCTGTCCGGGATCTGGTTCGTGTTGATTCAACGCATGGTGACGAGTCCGATTCGCCAGGCGCGCGATTCGGCAGATCGGTTGGCAGAAGGCGACCTGAGAACCGGCATCCGGACGCGGCGATCCGATGAGATCGGCGAGTTGCTTCGTTCGATCAACCATGTCGGCGAAGGTCTTTCACGTGTCGTCGAGACGGTCCGCCAGAAGGCCAAGGGTGTCGCGCTTGCCAGCAGCGAAATCGCCGAAGGCAACTTGAACCTCAGCCGACGCACCGAGAGTCAGGCCAGTGCCCTGGAACAGACGGCTGCAGCGATGGAGCAACTCGGTGCAACGGTCCGGCAGAATGCGGATCAGGCACAAGAGGCCAATCGCCTGTCCCAGGAGGCCTCGCGGGTCGTGTCGGAAAGCGGTCACGCGGTTTCACGCGTCGTGGCGACGATGAAGGAGATCGATGGCAGCAGTCAGAAGATCGCCGAGATCACCAGTGTCATCGACGGTATCGCTTTCCAGACCAATATTCTGGCGCTCAATGCCGCTGTCGAGGCGGCGCGCGCCGGAGACGCGGGACGAGGGTTTGCCGTTGTCGCAGGCGAAGTTCGCAATCTGGCCCAGCGTAGTGCCCATGCCGCCAAGGAGATCCGCGCTTTGATCGAGAATAGTGTCGGCAAGGTCAAGCACGGCAGCGCACTCGTGGATCAGGCTGGCACGACGATGGACCAGGCGGTCCGCGCGATCAGCCAGGTGGCGGGCATCATGCAAACCATCGGGCACGCCAGTGTCGAACAGAGCGCGGGCGTGAGTCAGGTTGGGCAGGCCGTCGCGCAGATGGACGACGTCACTCAGCAGAATTCAGCCCTGGTGGAGGAGATGGCCGCCTCAGCGCGTACGCTCAGCTCGCAATCCGCCGATCTCGTCGAGACGGTTGGCGCATTCCGGCTTCCTGACTGAAAACTGACAAGCAGATCGCGTACAGCGAAGATTCGCCGCTTGACCTCGGCCTTCGGGCGTCAAAGCACCGGATACGTCGCCACGTCGCCACGTCGCCTGCGAATGAGCGGGCGGCCCGTCGCCGACGGGCCCCGAGATCTGTCGATACCGGCGATTCAGGGCCCAGTCTCTCTGGGCGTCCCGACGATGGCTTCATAGTCGGCTTGACTCAACAAGCGTGGGGTATAGGAAATCCCTTGCGCCTGCAATTGGCCCACGAACGCACGCAGATGGTTGCGTGACCCCTTCAACAAGTTGTCATAGACGACCAGGATGTCGGCATTGTCCGCATCCGCCTTCTGCTGAACGATGTCGCGCATGTCCAACTCCTCGATTTCGGCGCCGACAATCAAAGCGTCGACGATACTGCGAGCACTGCGGGCGACCAACTCATCGTGCAACGTTTGAAACGCGGGCGTCGCAAACCACCCCTCGGACAGGCCGGCGAGCGGATCGGGCAGAACATACCTGTTCAAAAGTAACAGCACGGCTGCCGTATGCTGCGCCTCACTGTTCGCGATGTTGGCAAACACGGGCGCCCCCCAATACCTGTTGCTCGCAGCATAGACGTCATGGGCGAGTCGCTCTTCTTCGCGCATGTAGGACAGGCTTGCCGCTTCGGCATCGGAGATCGCAGCGGCTTGCGGATCAGCGATCACGGGTGGTTGCCCGTCACCGGACGGGGTGGTCGCGACTCCGTTGCCTGCATTGCCCGTCCCTGGATTGACCGGCCTGCCTGAATTACCTGAGTCGGCTGTGCTTCGTCCGGCCGCAGACGCTTCCGTGATCGAAGCAGTCGCGTCGCCGTCGACATCGTCAGACCCGCTTCCACAGGCGGCCAACAGGCCGAGCAGGATGACCGTCAGTGGCGCGAACTTCCAGTGGGCCAGCCGCCGCGTGCGAACCGGTTGCTTGATGGCGCTCATCGGGCACCTCCGTTCTGGCGTCCAGCGCCACTCCCGGACCAACCGCCCGCCGCGGCTCCTCGCCCGTATCCCGCGCCGCCGCCTGGCCCTGCTCCCTGGCCACCTCGGCGTGATGATGGCGTATCCGGCAACGTAACGCCCTGGTTCCTGGCGCGAATCACCATCTGTTGATGATGCGCGAGCCGAATCTGTTCGCGTTCCGCGGGAGTACTCGCCGCACGCATGGCGGAGCGATAAGACATACGTTCATCAGGCGTCATCAGTTGCGAGCCATAGACCGCATCCTGGTCGCGTACCGTAGCTGTCACCTGATCGCCTGCCTGATCCGCCGCATCGGCAGCGGTCGCAGGCACGATCACCGTCGCAACCATTGCAACCGTTGCTGCAAGGACAGGCATCGCCAAACGTTCATTGATCTTCATGGTCTTTCTCGATTTGTGAAGAGGACGTCGGCCGATCACCCTATTCGTACGGCCGACCCGCTTATGTTGGATCCCCCACGTATCGATGCGATTGCAGGGAGAAGCGTTCGCGTGTCGTCCGGTTTCGCTGTGTTTCAGGAAACACCGGATACGGCCCTGTCGCCTTACACTAGTTACATGGTGCACGCTCCTCTATCCCATGTACTCGTCGTCGACGACGACCCGGACTTGCAGTCCCTGCTCGCAGACTACCTGGGGGCGAATGGCATGCGGGTCAGTACCGCAGGCGATGGCGTTCAGATGCGCGAACAGATTGCCCGCGACCCGCCCGACGCCATCGTCCTGGACCTGATGCTGCCCGGCGAAGACGGACTGAGCCTCGCGCGCGACCTGCGTCGCACCTCGGATGTTCCGATCCTGATGTTGTCGGCAAGGGGCGAGGAGATCGATCGGGTCGTCGGTCTGGAAGTGGGCGCAGATGACTACCTCGCCAAGCCCTTCGGCCCGCGCGAACTGCTTGCCCGCGTGCGCGCTCTTTTGCGTCGCATGCGCCCGACCGAACCTGTCGATTTCACCGCCGATTCGAAGCCGGTAGAAGTGATGCACTTCGGTCCGTACTTGCTTGACATCGCAGGGCTGAGACTTCTACGTGGCCACGAGGACCTCGACCTGTCGACTGCCGAATTCGCGCTGCTGCGAGCCTTCGCGGAACACCCGAATCGCGTGCTGTCACGCGATACACTGATCCAATGGCTCAAGGGGTACGACCGCGACGCCTTCGATCGTACGATCGACGTGCGCGTGACGCGCCTTCGTCGCAAGATCGAGGCGGACCCCGCACATCCTGTGTATATACGCACCGTCCGCGGCGAAGGCTATCTGTTCAATCCTCAGGGCGCAGCGCCTTGAAACCGCCGGATTGATGTTGAAAGCGATGCGACCACGCCGGTCGATGGCCAGCCAGGCGCTGATCTGGCTGGCCTTCATGTTCGTCGCGCTCGAGTTCATCACCTTCGGCGCCGTCGTGGGCGGCGTGATGCTGCCAATGGCTCGTCGGTCCGCGGACGATCTGGCCGGCCTGATGCACCTTTCGACGCAAGTCTGGGCGAATCTCTCGCCCGATGCACGGCCCGCTTTCGAAAAGGAACTGCTCGATGCGCATGGTCTGATCGTGCGTTCGGGGCATTCGACGCCGCCGGAAGCAGCGCTGCGCCACGGCCCCTATATCTGGTTTCTCGAGCAAGCGCTGCATCAGCGCACGTCGCTGCCCGCGTCTTTTCTCGAATCCACGGACACGCGAGGCGAGACCTGGTTGTGGACGACGATTCCTACCGGCGAAGGCAGTGCGGTCGTGGGATTCGATGGTCGCCGGATGTCAACGCACCCCTTGGCCGTCCTCGGCCTGGTACTGGTCGCGGGTACCGCGCTGGCCGCGGGCGGCGCCTGGACCCTGGCACAGCGCATCACGAAACCCATCGCGCAATTGGATCGTGCCACCGAAGCCGTGGCATTCGGCGGTATGCCAACTCCAGTAGCCGAAAGTGGTCCGCAGGAGATAGCACGCCTCGCCTCGCGCTTCAACCTGATGGCCACGCAGGTTCATGAACTACTGGATGCACGCACCACGTTGTTCGCCGGCCTGCCTCACGATCTGCGCACACCGCTGGCACGCATGCGACTGGCATTGGAAATGCTGACGCTCAAACCCGATCCACAATGGATTTCTCGTATCGAGCGAGATATCGAGATCATGAATTCGCTCATCGGCCAATTGCTCGATCTGGCGCGGGGCATGGACCATGCGCCCAGAACCACCATCGAATGCGGTGCCTGGCTCGGAGCACGTGCTCAGGAACATGCGACGCTTGCGGCGGTTGCGCACTCGACGATCCGTGTCGTGAGGCCAGAAGCCACCTGGCTGCTCGTGGATGCGCATGCACTGAGTCGCGTCGTCGACAACCTGCTGGGCAACGCATTGCGATATGCGCCCGGGGAAGTCGATCTCGTCGTCGAGAATCGGCCACAGGGGGTGCGCATTGGCGTGCTGGATCGGGGTCCCGGGATTCCCGACGAGCAACTGACTCAGATCTGGCAGCCATTCCATCGCCTCGAACGTTCACGCAGTACTCAGACGGGCGGCTACGGACTGGGCCTGGCCATCGTTCGACAACTTGCACGCGCCCACGGTTGGCAGGTGACCATGACCCCGCGGGGGGGTGGCGGAATGGCAGCCTGGATCGATCTGGGCAGCGGTGCCGCGCCATCGGGCATGAGTTCGAACTTGTAGGCTTGCAGTCGTTGCATGGTTGGAGAGAATGCCAAGCCATTGAAACCAGATGCCAGGCGGCGCGCTGTTCGGGCCGGCTACGGAGCGAAAAGTCCTGCAGCCAGCCGATGCGATCGCTGTGATGATGTTCTGCATGTCGGGTCGTGGTCCCGATGAAACGCTCGCTTCGTGGCAGCGCGTGGGCGGACCAACCCATCACGGCGTAAAAGCCGGCTTGCGCCATACCGCCAGCGGCAATTTCCATGGCCGGCCTTCCTTGACGTCGCGCTGAGGATCATAGACGACGCTCAGCGTCGAACTTTCGACCCTTTGTGCCTCGTACGACGTGAACGTGTACGAATAGACCTCCACAGGCGTCCCCTCCGAACTCTGCGAGACATTCCGCGGACGGATCAGCACGGCGTGAACCTAACCTTGCGTCGCCTTGCCTGCCGGGACCATCGTGTTGATCGACTCAGGCGTCGCAGTCGACAACAGAACGGGCCCTTCAGCCTTGTCCGCCAAAGCACCACCGGGGTTGTAACGACTTTCCTCACTGTGCGTGACGCAGCCCGTCAGGGTCAGTACCAGGACTGCAGAAATAACAGCGGAAGAGATCATTCGCATAGACGTTCCTGATCAGCTTGACAGTACGGACGGTCGCGAAGGCTCTGGCCGTCGCGACATCGCGGGCGACGAACGGCACTCGCGACGGGATCGACATCCTTCCCGCATCTCATCTCTCCCGTCCGAATGCCGAAGACAAGGGGCCCCCTCCCAAAAACCCCATACGCCTTGCGCAGAGCATTCGATGCAGTTCGCCAAATCCCTCCTGGTTCCGGCCGTCGTCCTCTTCTCAGGCACATTCGCTGCCGTGAGTGTCGGCGTGGTGATCCGCGACTATCGCGACCTGCGCGAGTTCGAGCAGCGCGTGCTGGCCCGGCCGGAATCGGTTGCCCTGCGCGATGGTCCCACGGCCGCCAAAGTAGCGACGATGATGCTGCAGAGCGCGGCGCTCAATGCGAAGAACCTGCAATTCGCGCGCAAGTGCAAACTGCCGAGCGACATCGTGCAGGGGTTTCTCGACTATCAGGAAACGATCAAGGCGGCAGCCAGGCACCTGGGCGTGCCCTCCGGCATCGAGATGCACGCGGTACTGTCCCGGATCCGGTACACCGACCCGCCCGTCCATGCCGACGTCTGTCGATCGGAGGCAGCGGGCTTTCGCGCACGGAGCGCCGCCGCGCAGAAAAGCGCTACGGTGCTTGCGAGTGCCGTCAACTGGTTTCCGATGGACTGGTCGAGGACGGCACGGGCAAATGTCATTCAACGGCGCAACAGTTGAGTCGAGACGCGAAAGCGCCCGATTCATCGGAAACCTCTAGGTTCCGACAATCCCGCCATCCGCGCGCCGGATCGCAATCGTTGCCGATCGCGGCCTGCCGCCAGCATCGCCGTCTGGCCAGGAACTGATGGCCTTGGGACGAGACGGATCGTTTCGCCCCGGGTGCGCCAAAGGTGCTTCACCGGGATGCTGATCCACAGCACGCCGCGCGGGTCGATGTAGCAGCCGTCGGGTTGCGCGAAGGGCGCCATGCCTTTGACGTTGCCGCGCTTGAGCGGATCCGTATGCGTGGGCTCGCCCGCTTGCAGGAACACGTCCCACTCGAACGTGGTTGCTGCGGGGTCGCGGTCCCTCTCGCGCCAACGCACGATGCGGCCCATCAGGTTCGGGGCGCGCGGATTTGCGGCGTCGGCTCACAGTGCCCGCGAGACCGGGATCGACGCAAATCCGAT
>JBGSTN010000024.1:0-2543 GCA_041736455.1 Burkholderiaceae bacterium
GATGCGCCAGGGCGAACGCACCCGCGCCGAACAACGCCAGGTAGGCACTCAACAGGACCACTGCCGCGCCCGCGATCGGCGCTGGCATGCCGCCGTAGAAATGCATGCTGATGTAGAGCCAGTAGAGCCCTACGGTGAAATGGGCCACACCGAACAACCAGGTGAGCCAGGCGACGCGACGAAGGGGCAGGGCCGTCGCACCGGAAGGCGCGACCAGCAGCCACCACAACACGGCGAACAACGCGATCTGTGCCGGACCGGCCAGCGAGGCCAGCTCCGGCGACGGCGCGAAGACCAGAGCATGGGCTGCACCTGAAACGAGGGCAACGAATGACTGGACGGGCAGGCCGGCGGGTCGCCCGTTCGCTTTCAACCGGTATCGTCCTGATCGGGATCGGTGTCAGCCGCGCCGCCTTCGGTGTCCGGTTCCGTCTGCGGTTCGACGAGCAGGACCTGCAACTGACGCGAATCGGCGCGCAGCACCTCGAAACGCAGACCAGCCTTCACCACATGCTCGCCACGCCTGGGCAGGCGTCCGAAATGATCGGTGATCAGACCGCCGATCGTGTCGAATTCGTCGTCGGCGAACTGCGTACCGAACACGTCGTTGAACTGGGCGATCTCGGTGATCGCCTGGATGCGATAGCGCTTGTGATGGGTGCTGTCCTCCATCACGACGATGTGATCGCTCTCTTCGTCGAAATCGAACTCGTCCTCGATGTTGCCGACGATCTGCTCGAGGACATCCTCGATGGTCACCAGGCCCGACACACCGCCGTATTCGTCGACGACGATCGCCAGGTGGTTCCGGTTGAGCCGGAAATCCTTGAGCAGAATGTTCAGGCGCTTGGATTCGGGAACGAAGACGGCGGGACGCAGCAGATCGCGCACGTCGGTCTCGGCATCGTAGGTGAGTTTCAGCAGTTCCTTCGCGTGCAGAATGCCGAGGATGTTGTCGCGGTTGCCTTCGATGACCGGGAATCGCGAATGGGCGGTTGCGACGACATGAGGCATGAAAGCCTCGTGCGGCTGATCGATGTCGATCACGTCCATCTGGGACCGGGGAACCATGATGTCCCGCACGGCGAGTTGCGACACCTGCAGCACGCCCTCGATCATCGAGAGGGCCTCGGCGTCGATCAGTTGCCGGTCCTGGGCGTTGCGCAGCAACTCCAGGAGCTGTTCACGGTCTTCGGGTTCGGCGATGAAGAGCGCGCTGAAGCGCTCGAGCAACGACTTGCGGTTTTCCGCCCCGTCCGCAGGGTCAGACATCAGATCTCGGGTGCTGATAACAAGTCTCCAGAATAGCGCAACTTGCGCTCGTCAACCACCGTTGGACGCCGGCTTGCGGAACCGGGTTCGTGTCAGGCATAGGGGTCCGGCATGCCGAATGCAGCGAGTGCCTTGCGTTCGATGGCTTCCATTCGCGCGGCGTCGCGGGGAGCCTCATGGCGATGGCCCTGCGCGTGCAGGGTGCCATGGATGATCATGTGCGCCAGATGATCGGCGTATGACTTGCGCTGTGCCACGGCCTCGGCACGCACCACCGGAGGGCAGATCACCACGTCGGCCGCCTGAATGTCCGGATAATCGAATGTCAGCACGTTGGGTGCGTAGCCGGCGGAGCGGAAGTCGTGATTCAGCCGCAGCGCCTCTGCGCGCGGCACGAATCGAAGCGTCAGTTCCAGTGGCTGGTCCAGCACCGCGCGCACCAGTTGCTTAAGCAGGCGAGGCGTCAGGGGTGCGATGCTGACCTGGCCACCGATCTGGATATGCAGGCGCAGAAGATGCGCCGCGCGTCGTGCAGTCAAGAGCTGCGGGGGAAACGCGATCCGCGCCCGCCTGCATGCGCACGGTCGCGAGTCTGATCCTCGATTTCCTGGGCCTTCGCCTCGCGAGCATACGCTTCCACGATGCGCGCCACGAGCGGATGACGCACGACATCGGCCGCGGAGAAGGTCACTTGCGCAATGCCGCGCACACCGGTGAGGATGCGTGCCGCCTGGATGAGACCGGACGGTTGCCCGCGTGGCAGATCGATCTGCGTGGCATCCCCCGTGACGACCGCACGTGAGCCGAAGCCCAGGCGCGTCAGGAACATCTTCATCTGCTCGGGCGTGGTGTTCTGGGCCTCGTCGAGAATGATGAATGCGTGGTTGAGCGTGCGCCCGCGCATGTAGGCGAGGGGGGCGATCTCGATTTCCTGCCGCTCGAAGAGCCGTTGCGTCTTGTCGGTGCCCATCAGGTCGTACAGGGCATCGTAGAGCGGACGAAGATAGGGGTCGACTTTCTGGGCGAGATCGCCGGGCAGGAATCCGAGTCGCTCGCCGGCCTCGACGGCAGGCCGGGTCAGCACGATGCGCTTGACGGTCTCGCGCTCGAGGGCGTCGACCGCGCAAGCCACCGCCAGGTAGGTCTTGCCGGTTCCGGCAGGGCCGACGCCGAAGGTGATGTCGTGGGACAGGATGTCGCGCAGGTATTGCCGTTGTCGAGGCGTGCGTCCCTGCAGATCCGGTCGACGCGTCTGCAGGACGGGGGATTCG
>JBGSTN010000029.1:0-4316 GCA_041736455.1 Burkholderiaceae bacterium
TGCAGGCGCGTATCCGGACAGGGATCGAGGAGCGCGAGCGGTTTCTCGCGGCGGTGTCGCACGACTTGAAGACGCCGGTCACGCGGTTGCGGCTGCGCGCGGAGATGATGCCCGATGCCGAATTGCGCGACCGCTCGATCGCCGACCTCGACGAAATGCAGCAACTGCTCGACAGTGCGCTCCACTATCTTCGCGGCAAGGCGGTGGACGAGCCGGTACGGGAAGTCGATATCGTCGCCATGGTGGAAAGCCTGGTCGACGACTATGCCGGATTGGGCGAAGTGACATTGAAAGCACCGGACGCGCTTCAATTTCCGGCACGGGCCAGGGCTCTACGACGGGCGCTGATGAACCTGATCGACAACGCGCTCAAATTCGGCCGACGCGTCGAGGTGACGCTGACCGAAACAACCGATGGGATCGAGATCGCGGTCGACGACGACGGGCCGGGCGTATCGCCTGCGGAGCTGGAACGTGTCTTCGAGCCCTTTCATCGTATGGATGCATCGCGCAGCCGCGACACGGGCGGTAGTGGCCTGGGCCTTGCCATCGCGCGCCAGATTGCTCGTGCGCATGGCGGCGACGTCTGCTTGACCAACCGCCAGCAAGGCGGTCTGCGCGCGCTGTTGACTCTGCCCGGTACCGGCTCTCGCCGGTAGGTTCCATTCATCCGTTGAGAGGATCGCCGCTCAGCTACCTGCGTATACCGCCCTCTCGAACGCTGCATAGGTCTGCATGTAGCGCGGCTCGACGAACGGCAACGACTGGGTCATGATGACTGCGGCGATGCCCGCTGCCGGATCGATCCAGTAGTGGGTGTTGCAGACGCCAGCCCAACTCAGCGACCCGGCCGAACGCATTCCCGGCACTGCCTGTTCGTTTCGCAGGAATCCGAATGTATGGGTCTTGTCCGTGTCGGGAAAGATCACCACGTCGGCACTGATTGGTGGTGCCGTTGTTTTCATGGGGCCGACACGAATCGAACCGATCTGGTTCTTCGACATTTCCCCTACGGCCTTCTCGCTGATCAACGACTTGCCTCCGGCCCGCCCCTTGTTGAGGAACAGCGTGATGAAACGCAGGTAGTCCGGAGCGGTCGAGTAAAGGCAGTGACCCATGCCATAGACTTCCGGCTTCGCGGGCGGGGCCAGCTCGAGCGGTGCGAAGCCGCCCGCATCGGTCCGGGCCATCAGGATCGCGAGTTTCGACTTGTCGGCTTCATCGAGTTCGAATCGCGTATTGGTCATGCCCAATGGCTGCAATATCTCCTGCTGACAAAACGCATCGATGCGTCGTCCATCGATCGCCTCGACGACGAGGCCAAGCCAGTCGATGCCGATCCCGTAACCCCACTGGTCGCCCGGGTCGAATACCAGGGGCTTCTGAAGGGATTGCCGGGTTCCCGTCAAAGGGGAGGGCGACTTGGTCAGCGCGATGTACTGCTGCATCTTTTCGTCCCATATGTCGTAGACGAGTCCGGACGTGTGCGTCGCCAGGTGCCGCATGGTTGCTTTCCGTTTTGGCGCACGCAGAATCGGCTCGGTGCCGTTGAAGCCTTCCAGCACCTTGAGCTTTCCGAACTCCGGCAACACTTCTTCGACCGGGGTATCCATGGTCAACTTGTTTCGATCGATCAGCATCATTGCGGCCAACGATCCAACCGCCTTGGTCATCGAGAATATTCGAAACAGGGTATCGGGCCCCGCTGGAACGGAAGGCTTCGCCTCACCAGCCGCACCCGACCAGGACACGCCTGCGGCGGTGCCGACCATCGCCACGGCGAACGGCACGTCTCCCGATGCCACTGCCTTGTCGATCACCGACTGCAGGCGACCGGCGTCTGGTTTGCCGGCTGCGCCCGCAAGCGGCAGCATCGACGCATTCAACAATCCAGCGGCAGTCAGCCCGCCGGTCTGTCTGATGAACCGACGCCGGGGCGCGGAGGGATTCGACGTCGATTCGAGGATTTCAGCGGTTGGTCGCGTCTGCATGGCGTTCCCCATGAACTGGATTCGATTGGCGGGCCCGGCAGTCGCTCATGCAAGATGGCAACGTACCTATCGCCTGTCTCTGGTTATCCGCCCAACGCCAAGGACACGCGCAGGTGACGGCTGGATGTTCATTCGTCGAGCGGGTGCCGTCTGTCGGCCAGGCACATCGCACCACTGAATGCTTTCCTGGGAGAGCATATCCGACGATTGTAGGGCGATGGGCCCGCGCGAGCAAGACCCAGGTCGATTCGAGCATGGTACGGTCGAAGGGAGCATCGCGCGAACGGAGCCCGGTTGAACGAGATGAACGAATCGAACGAGTGGCAGGAGTTGAACGAGCGGCAGGAGTTGAACGAGTCACGAGGTCGGGACTTTCACTCGGTTGGTCGCTGCTCGAAGGTATCGAAGGCCCCCTCGCCGGGAAAAACGTCGACCGCCTGGACCGTGGCGGCCACGGGTCCCCGCCGCGCCCACGCCACAATCCGTTCGACAGCGTGCGCTGGTCCCACCACCATGGCTTCGACCGAACCGTCCCGACGATTGCGTACCCAGCCGCGAACCCCGAGTGCTCTGGCGGCCTCGACCATCGACCATCGATAGCCGACGCCTTGTACCGATCCACGGATTTCCAGCCGTAAAGTAACCTTGCTCATCGACTCCTCTTGCGAATCGAGGCCCGAGCATAGCGGAATCCTGTCGACACGACGCCCTTCATCGCATCTCGCCATGACAGGCCCGGCTGATGAGATCCGGACGCCGCTGCTCAAAACTTTCCCAGTATATCCACGACTCCGGAGACACGATCGATGAGCGAAATCATGTCCGGCAACCTGACCGGTTTTGCCGAGATGATGCGGAGCATGGCCACCGAAGGCGACCAGTTCTCGATCACGTTGCCAGAGGACTGGCTGCAGGGAAGGACCGCATACGGCGGCCTTTCAGCGGCAGTTTGTCTGGAGGCGACGCGTCGAGCTTTCCGCCAGTTGCCCCCACTGCGTTCGGCCCAGTTCTCCTTCATCGGACCGGCGACAGGCAACCTGCAAGTATTACCGAAGCTGTTGCGCCAGGGCAAGTCCGCTGCCTTCGTGGGCGTCGACCTCGAAGGCGAGGCAGGTCTGGCCGTGCGCGCGACGCTGTGCTTCGGAAGCGAGCGCGGCTCGCCTCACGGCTACGACAAGCTGGCGATGCCAAGTGTCCTGCCGCCCGATCACTGTCCGCCGTTCTACGTCTGGTCTCCGCGGCCGAACTTCATGGCCCACTTCGACGGACGACTGGCGGGGGGTAGCGGCCCGGTCACCGGCGGATCGCCCGAGATGCTGGTTTGGCTGCGTCATCGCGACGAGGCTGTCCCGCTGTCGATCGTCAGTCTGCTGGCGCTGGCCGACGCGTTGCCGCCGGCCTCATTCGGACAATTCAGTGACGTGGTCCCCATCAGCACGATGACCTGGTCGATCGACCTGTTGGACGCGGTGCCGGGGAGTGAGACGGGCTGGTGGCTGGTGAACGGAGTGGCAGAGACAATCCGTGAGGGCTACTCGGCGCAAACCACCGTGATCTGGAACCCGGCGGGCCGTCCGATCCTGGCCGCTCGACAGAACGTCGCGATCTTCGACAAGCGCCAACTGTAGTTCGCGATGGGTCGAGACTGTCCCTGCTCATGCCATCGATAACGGAATCCATTCATGACAATGACTCCCATCGAACTCGCGACACTGCTGGCCATCAACCTGCCGACGGTCGATCGCCGCGGCGAAATCGTCGAAGCGGTCGAAGCCGATGTCGTTCGATTGAAGCTGCCCGTCATTGACAGCTACCTCAGCCATGACCTACCGGCTGGCTCGGGGCAGGTCGTCCTTTCAGGGCCGGTCATGATCGGCTTCGCCGAGACTTCCATGTATGCCTGCATTCATGCTTACTATGGTCCGCATGTGTTCGCAGCGACCTTGTCTCTCAACGTATCTTTCCTTCGGCTTGCAGGCGCCGACGATCTGATCTCGTCATCCCGGCTTCTGCGCCGAGGACGCACAGTTGCGTTCGTCGAGACTCACGTTATTTCCGGATCTTCGGACAAGCCGTGTGCGCACGTCACGGCAACCTATGCGATTCGAAATTTGTAGGGAATTGATTCTGCGGTGTCGGACACTTCGAGTCGCATCGCCCGGTTCGAAGATCTTGCTTGCAGCGCCGGGCCTGGACAGCCTCAGCAAAAATCGACGACGGCTATCGCGCGTCCGTGCCCGGCCGGCCAACCCAACGGCCTGCAACCATCGTCCTCGAGAACGGCCGCGCCACGCCGCCAAACACCAGCGCGTCGAGCATTTGCGC
>JBGSTN010000092.1:0-4562 GCA_041736455.1 Burkholderiaceae bacterium
CTTCGCATTGGCGCCGGCCTTGGCTTTGCCACCGGTGCGCGTTTTGCCCGAAGCCGGATCCTTGCGGCCCGTCGACTCGTTGCTGTCAGAAGGCCGTTTGCGACTCGTGGACGGCTTGCCACCGATGAACGGTTTGCCACCGGCGGACGTCCTGGCAGCCTCGGCGGCGGCCTTCCAGCGGGCAACGGGTTTGTTGCCGGTACTGCCGGCGGCAGCCTTTCCCTTGCTGCCGGCCGCGGTCCTTCCCTCTGCGGCAGACTTTCCGCCGGCAGTGCGCTTATCGCCCGCAGCAGGCTTTCCTCCGCGGGTGTCCCTGGCCGAGGGTGGCACCTTGGCACTTTTCCACACGTTGCCGGCGTCGGCTGCTGCTGCCGGCTCGCGTACCGCCGTCACCTTGCGGGTCGGTCCACCTTGACGGACGACGGGGGTGCCGCCGCGTCTTGCGTTCGCGGCCTCGCGGGCCAGGTGTGCTGCCGCCATCTGCTTGGGCACGTGCGGCCCGGATCCCGAGGATTTTTCGGGTCGCGGGCGATAGAGGACCGCCATCTTCCCGATCAGTTGAACGACTGCGCAGCCGGTCGCGATACGGATTTCTTCAGCCATCGCAGCACGAGCCGCCCGATCTTCGCCGCTCAACCGGGCCTTGACGAGTTCGTGCGCCGTGAGGGCGAGGTCGAATTCACGCAGCACCGCTTCGGTCAGGCCGGCGGCGCCGACCAGTACGACCGGGTCGAGGTGATGAGCCTGGGCCTTGAGGTCTTTGATCTGGCTGGTCGACAAGGGCGCGATCGCGGATTTCATGGTTCTGACGCGCGAGCGCCTCGGTTGGGGTTGGTTGCGGCATTCTATGGGATGATTGGCGATGGCCAGTAAGGTTGCACGACACAACAAGAGCAATCGCGCCTGGATCGATCGTCATATCAACGATCCTTTCGTGAAACAGGCGCAACAACAGGGGTATCGCTCGCGGGCGGCATTCAAGTTGCTGGAGTTGATCGACCAGGAGCGGCTCGCACGTCCCGGACAGACGGTGATCGATCTCGGCAGTGTGCCGGGTGCCTGGTCGCAGGTTCTTTCGCGCAAGGTCGGCCTGACCGGGCGAGTGGTCGCGCTCGATATCCTGCCGATGGAGCCATTGCCACACGTTGAATTCCTGCAAGGAGACTTCCGCGATGTCGAGACACTGTCGAGATTCGAATCCCTGGTCGGCGAAGGCAAGGTCGCGCTCGTTGCATCGGACATGGCCCCCAATCTCAGCGGCGTAGCGGTCGCCGATGCGGCACGAATGGGCGATCTGGCGGAATTGGCGCTCGAATTCGCGGATGCTCATCTGAGTCCTGATGGTGTTTTGGTGGTGAAGTGCTTTCACGGCAGCGGTTTCAGCCAGCTGGTCCAGCGATTCAAGCAGGTTTTCCGGGTGGTCCGGGAGCGCAAGCCCCAGGCGTCGAGGGCCGAGTCGTCGGAGACTTATCTGGTAGGTCGAGGACTGAAGCAAGTCGGCCGCGAGTGATTCCTGCGGTTCGATGGCACCGATCGGGTCGACGAAGTCGACGATGGCCGATCCGTGAAGCGAGGGAAACGGGTCGTCGATTAGTCGATCTCCCGATACGCCACCGCCGATGCCATTGGTCCTCGCTATCGTCGTCATGAGTAAAAATCAGCATGAACCCGTAGCCGAATCAATCACTTACAGCCGGGTTGTTTATAGCGGTACGCACCCAATCTGCGTAGAATCGGGACAAACCCCTCCTTTTCGGAGCAAGCTCTGTGAACAATATGTTTCCAAAGGCAGCCATTTGGCTTGTCATCGCGCTGGTCCTGTTCACTGTCTTCAAGCAGTTCGACAGTCGTCAGGCGCGTGGCAATGACGTCGCCTACTCGCAGTTCATGGACCAGGCCCGGGATGGTCAGCTCGAGTCCGTGACGATCGACGGCCGTACGTTGCGTGGTCGTACGCGTGACGGCAGCCTGGTCACCACGTTCGCACCGACCGATGTCTGGATGGTCGGTGATCTGATGAAGTACGGCGTGCAGGTGACCGCCAAGCCCGAGGAAGAGCAGTCGCTGCTGTTCAGCATCTTCGTCTCGTGGTTCCCGATGCTGTTGTTGATCGGTGTCTGGGTGTTCTTCATGCGGCAGATGCAGGGTGGTGGCCGCGGCGGGGCATTCTCGTTCGGCAAGTCGCGCGCCCGGATGCTGGATGAGTCGAGCAACTCGATCACGTTCGCCGACGTCGCCGGTTGCGACGAGGCGAAGGAAGAAGTGCAGGAACTCGTCGACTTCCTGCGCGATCCGTCGAAGTTCCAGAAACTCGGTGGCCGTATTCCGCGCGGCGTGCTGATGGTGGGTTCGCCCGGTACCGGCAAGACGCTGCTCGCCAAGGCGATTGCCGGCGAGGCGAAGGTGCCGTTCTTCACGATCTCCGGCTCCGATTTCGTCGAGATGTTCGTCGGTGTCGGTGCGGCTCGCGTACGCGACATGTTCGAGAACGCGAAGAAGCACGCGCCGTGTATCGTCTTCATCGACGAGATCGATGCGGTCGGTCGTCAACGCGGTGCGGGACTCGGTGGCGGCAACGACGAGCGTGAACAGACATTGAACCAGTTGCTCGTCGAGATGGATGGTTTCGAGACCGGTCAGGGCATCATCGTGATCGCGGCGACCAACCGACCCGACGTGCTCGATCCTGCGCTGATGCGCCCCGGTCGATTCGATCGTCAGGTGGTCGTGCCGCTGCCCGATATTCGTGGTCGCGAACAGATTCTCGAAGTGCACATGCGCAAGGTCCCGATCGCGGCGGACGTTCGCCCCGACGTGATCGCGCGTGGCTGCCCCGGCTTCTCGGGTGCCGATCTGGCCAACCTCGTCAACGAGGCGTCGCTCTATGCCGCGCGTCGCAATGCGCGTCTGGTGGAGATGAACGATTTCGAGCAGGCCAAGGACAAGATCATGATGGGTGCCGAGCGCCGCAGCATGGTCATGACCGAAGAGGATCGTATCGTCACCGCCTATCACGAGTCGGGTCACGCGGTCGTCGGCAAGGTGATCAAGGGAGCCGATCCGATTCACAAGGTCACGATCATTCCGCGTGGTCGTGCGCTGGGTGTCACGTTCTTCCTCCCCGAGCGCGACCGTTACGGGTTCACGGCCAAGCAGTTGCTTGCGCAGATCGCGGTCGCATTCGGTGGCCGGGTTGCCGAAGAAGTCTTCCTAGATCAGAAATCCACCGGCGCGCTCTCCGACTATGAACAGGCGACGAACATCGCCCGCGAAATGGTGACGCGGTACGGCATGTCGGATGCCCTGAGTCCGATGATCTATGCCGAGAACGAAGGCGAAGTCTTTCTCGGTCGCTCCGTGACGAGGACGACCAGCCTGTCCGATTCGACGATGCAGAAGGTCGATTCCGAAATACGGCGCATCGTCGACGATCAGTACGCGCTGGCCCGCAAGATCCTCGAGGAAAATCGCGACAAGGTCGAGTTGATGGCCAAGACCCTGCTCGAATGGGAAACCATCGACGCGAACCAGGTCGAGGAGATCATGTCCGGCAAGCTGCCGACGCCTCCGCGCACGACCAGTCCCACTGCCCGCAGTTCCAGTGGAGGCGGTACACCGCCCGCACTGGAACCCGTGGTTGCCGTGGCCGACGAGGTGCCCAAGAAATCGCCGCCTGCAGATTCCGTCGAGCCGGCGTCCAGCTGATGGACTTCGACGGGGCGTGTGCCGGTCGGCACGCGCCCCGTCGATCATTCGCCTGTCGCGCAGGTCAGGGTCCTGCACTTTCTGTCTACCGACTCACGCTTGAATTCGAACGCCGGTCCATCGAACGTCTTCCTGACGCTGGGTGACCGGCGTTATACGTTGACGCGCCCGTTGCTGATGGGCGTCGTCAATGTCACGCCGGACTCCTTCTCCGACGGAGGGCGATTTGCGGCGGCCGATGCGGCGATCGCCCATGCGCATGCACTGATCGCCGAAGGCGCGGATATCATCGATCTCGGTGCCGAATCGACGCGGCCAGGTGCGCAAGCAGTGTCTGCGGCCGACGAATTGGCCAGGTTGCTGCCGGTGCTGGACGCGCTGGCCGGTGCCGATGTCGCCCTATCGGTCGACACCCGGAACGCGGCGACGATGCGCACCGTGATCGCACGCGGCGTGCATCTCATCAACGATGTCAACGCACTGCGGGCCGATGGCGCGGTCGAGGCCGTCACGCGAAGCGATGTCGGCATCTGCCTGATGCACATGCGGGGCGATCCGTCGACGATGCAACAGGCACCCACCTATCGATCGGTGCTCGCGGAAGTCACGTCGTTCCTGAAAGACTCGGCCGATTCCCTGCGGCGAGCGGGTGTCGCTTCCTCACGGCTGCTGGTCGATCCGGGCATCGGATTCGGCAAGACGCTGACACATAATCTCGAACTGCTGCGTGGCATCGCTACAATCTCCACAGAATGCGGGGTACCGGTCCTCGTGGGTCTCTCGCGCAAGTCGATGCTCGGCGCGCTGACCGGCCGCTCCGTCGACGATCGCATGGCGGCGAGCGTTGGCGGTGCCCT
>JBGSTN010000186.1:0-8206 GCA_041736455.1 Burkholderiaceae bacterium
GGCGGGCCCAAGCCGGTCGCCTACACGCCATTCGGCGAACTGACCGTATTCGTGTTTTTCGGCCTGGTGGCCGTCGTAGGCACCGACTGGGTGCTCACCGGGGAGATCGGCGGCGTCACGGTCCTGGCCGCCGTCGCCATCGGCTGCCTGGCCGCTGCGGCGCTGGCGGTCAACAATCACCGCGATATCGCGCATGACAGACTGGTCGGTCGCCGGACCTTTGCGGCGACGTTCGGCGAACTCGTATCGCATCGCTTGTACGTCACATTGCTGTTCGCGCCGTTCGCGCTGCTTCCGCTGATGGCTTGGCAGGCGCAGGCCGTCATGATGCTGTTACCCCTGGTGCTGCTGCCCGGTGCCGTGCAACTGCAGCGCAGCTTTGCGCGATGCCCTGCCGGCAAGGCGTTCAACGAGGTGCTGTTCCGCACTTTCCGGCTCGAACTGCGCTTTGCCGCGTTGCTTTCCGCCGGCGCTCTGGCGGGTCGCCTGCTCGGCTGATCGTTCGTTGCAGGGTACGCCGCGTTTTCCTTTGCTCGGGAATCGGACAATGAGCGTGGCGCTGCTGACGCCAGCGCATAAGTTCATGCTCATATGTTCGTTCCCAAGCCGTTGGCCGACCTCTAGCCTGCCAACGCTGGCCGGCGATCCGGACCGGTCGCTTCCCAGGAGAACGCATGACCCAAGCACCTGCCTATCGCTTCGAGACCTTGTCGGTCCATGCAGGTTATCAACCCGATCCCGTGACCCGTGCGGTTGCCGTGCCGATCTACCAGACCGTCGCCTATGCGTTCGACAACGCGCAGCATGGCGCCGATCTGTTCGATCTGAAAGTGCCGGGCAACATCTACACGCGGATCATGAATCCGACCCAGGACGTGCTCGAGCAGCGCGTGGCTGCGCTCGAAGGTGGCATCGCCGCGCTTGCGCTCGCATCTGGCCAGGCCGCAGTCACGTACGCGATCCTGACCATTTCGGAGGCCGGGGACAATATCGTCGCGTCCAGCGCACTCTACGGCGGAACCTACAATCTGTTTGCACACACCCTGCCCCAATATGGTGTCACGACTCGCTTTGCCGATTATCGTGACCCGACCACATTCGAACCGTTGATCGATGACAAGACGAAGGCAATCTTCGTCGAGTCGCTCGGCAACCCGCAGGGCAATGTGACCGACATCGCGCGAATTGCCGAGATCGCGCATCGGCATGGCATTCCGCTTATCGTCGACAACACGGTGGCAACGCCTTATCTGAGCCGGCCCATCGAACACGGTGCCGACATCGTCGTACAGTCGCTCACCAAGTATCTCGGCGGCCACGGCAATGCGCTCGGTGGCGCGATCATCGACTCGGGCAAATTTCCGTGGGCCGAGCACAAGGCGCGTTTCAAGCGCCTGAACGAACCCGATCCCAGCTACCACGGCGTCGTCTACACCGAGGCACTCGGCGCAGCTGCCTATATCGGGCGCGCCCGCGTCGTGCCGTTGCGCAATACTGGCGCAGCGATCTCGCCGTTCAATGCATTCCTGATCCTGCAAGGCATAGAAACACTGGCGCTGCGCGTCGACCGGATCAGCGACAATGCACTTGCAATCGCAAACCACCTGCAGCAACACGCGAAGGTGAGCTGGGTGAACTACGCGGGCCAGGAAACCCACCCGGATCATGCCTTGGTCAGGAAATATCTTTCAGGCAAGGCTTCGGGCCTGCTGACGTTCGGTCTCAAGTCTGCACGCGGTGGTGGCCGCGAAGCCGGCGCCAGGTTTCTCGACGCGCTGAACCTGTTCACCCGGCTGGTCAATATCGGCGATGCGAAGTCGCTGGCGACGCACCCGGCTTCGACGACGCATCGACAGCTATCCCCGGAAGAACTCGAAAGATCCGGCGTCGGCGAGGACGCGGTTCGCCTGTCGGTCGGCATCGAGCACATCGACGATCTGGTCGCGGATCTCGATCAGGCCCTTGCGAGAGTCTGAAGCTGCCTCGCGCATCGGCGTCGGGTAGCGCGCGTCGATGAATCCGACCGGTGTTCTGGCTTCACGCATTGGTGGTGCGGCTGCGCAATGCAGCCGCAAATGCGACGAACTCCGTCGCTGCGGCAGGCCAGCGGGCATCAGGCGGCGCTTCGAACACGGTCGCGCGCAACAGACGCCGCAGCGTTTCAGCCTGAGGTGTCAATGGTCCGGCGAATCGCACTGAATCCGGATCGACGATCACGATGGTCGGGAAAGTTTCGATATCGACATCGCCCAGCAGATCCGCCTCGTCCTCGATGTCGATCCAGTGCCAGCGCGTGGCGGGAGCGTCCTGCGCGAACTCGGCGGAAATCTGCGCGATGACGGCCTTGTATTGGGCACACAGGTCGCACCATTCGGCGCAGAGGCAGGCGATGTCGACGGGCAGGATATTCATCGACGAATCGTGACCGTCGGCTGATCCATTCATGGCCGCTTACCGGGTTCGGTTCGCTTTCTGCGCGTCGTGTTTCTGATGGACGATGCGCGCACTCTGCCTGTCGTGGATTCGCTCGAGCTTGCGAGACTCACGCGCACTGACCTTGCCATCGGCCATCGCCCGGTCTTCGACTTTGTCGACACGATTCTGGCCCCGCTGCATACGCGCGGCTTCCCGCTTGTTCAGTTCTCCGGAGTCAACGCCCTGATCGATTCGTTCGGCCTGGTTCTGCTGTCGCTTGTCGATTCGGGGAGAAGAGGGAGATTCTGCCTGGGCCAGGGCGGTGACCATCAGGCCGGCGAGAACGAGAGGGATCATGCGCATGCGAGTGCTCCGGAAATGGGAGGAGTGTGCCCGGTACGGGCCGGTCGGCGGTCCCGGACGGCAGCCCGAGGCCGGCTGCAGGCATTAACGCAAGCGGTATTGGTTCGGTGCACCGGTTCGTCATGCGCCCTGCACGTCGTCGTCGGGCTTGCCGGAATCAGCTCCGCTCCACGGTGTAAGCTCCATGCATCGGAAACTTCACGTCGAAAGAGGTTCATCGATGCCAACGATTTTCTTGGGAGGGGTGAGTGATGAGATCGTCTAAATTTGCATGGGGCCTGGTGGTCATCGCGGCCGCCATCGGATTCGGCCCGGGATCCACGGTGCTGGCGGCGGAAGACGCCATCGCCGAACCAGCGTGGGTGTCGCAGGCACGCAAGATCGGGCAGGACGCACCGGCAAGATTGCAGTCGGTGCTGCTCGAGGAAATCACCCGCGGGGACTTTGCCGGGGCTGTCGATGCCTGCCGGGAAAAGGCCCCCGCGATGGCGCAGGATGCATCGGCCCGCACAGGGTGGAAAATACGTCGCGTGAGCCTGATGAATCGCAATCCCAAGGCCGTTCCCGATCCATGGGAGCGCGCCGCACTGGAAGATTTCGATCGCCGCGCCGCGTCGAATGAACCACCCGAGCGCCTCGAGCGTGCCGAGGTGGTAATCGAGAACGGCCAGAACGTGCAGCGTTACATGCGGGCCTTGCCGATGGCCGAAGTCTGTGCGAATTGTCACGGTACAGCCGATCTCATCAAGCCCCCGACCGCCGCTCGCATCGAGACGCTCTACCCGCAAGACCGGGCTGTCGGCTACAAGGTCGGCGAGATCCGGGGCGCCATCACGTTGCAGCGCGTTGCGCCATGAAGGCATGGAGGCGATCGGTCATCTGACCTTCGTGCACGACTGTCGATCGAACACGACTGACGATCGAACACGAAAGTTCCGCGGCCGGACTCACTCGCGTCGAGCCGGCTTCGCATCCGCCAGTGCCCGCCAGTACCCGCCATTGCCCGCCAGTTCCCGTCATGAACGGTTTCGATACGCCCATCGGGTGAGAGTCCGTACGCCGAGCGGGTGGGGGGGCATACGCCAAAAGAGCGGGCGTGATGCCATGATGCAAGTCAAAGGCAACGAACGTGTCGTCACGCATCGGATGGACGCCGGTTCGCAAGCAGCCTATTCTTGGCCGCGACCAGAGCGATTGGCCGCGACCAGAGCGGCGAAATCTGTCGGCGGGCTGGCCTGGCTTCGCATCAGCGGAGTCACGAAATCGATCTGCGTACGGTAGTGAAGCCATCGCGACTCGGCCTTCACGGACCGATCAGATAACTTCATCTTCATACGACAAGCGTAGGGGCATTACCCTCGCGCCAAGGAGACTAAATGGCACATATCGTGATACTCGGTGCCGGCTTGGGCGGCATGCCCATGGCCTTCGAAATGAAAGACAGCGCGCGAGCCGAAGACCACCTCACGGTGATTTCGAACAATCGTACTTTCCACTTCACGCCCTCCAACCCATGGGTTGCAGTCAAGTGGCGGGTGCGCGAAGACATCGAACTCGAAATCGAGCCCATTCTGAAGAAGCGCGGCGTCGATTTCATCGGCGTCGCCGCGAAGCGCGTCCATCCCGAACGCAATCAGGTCGAGCTGGAAGATGGCCGCACCATCGATTATGACCATCTGATCATCGCCACGGGGCCAAAGCTGGCGTTCGACGAGATCGAAGGCCTGGGGCCGGAAGGGCACACGCAATCGATCTGTCATGTCGACCACGCTGTGAATGCCGAACGCGCCTGGGACAAGTTCGTCCAGGATCCGGGACCCATCGTGGTCGGCGCCGTGCAGGGAGCTTCGTGCTTCGGGCCGGCCTATGAATTCGCGATGATCATGGAAACCGATCTGCGCCGACGCAAGATGCGTGATCGTGTGCCGATGACTTACGTGACATCCGAACCCTATATCGGCCATCTGGGGTTGGGAGGTGTCGGTGATTCGAAGGGAATGCTGGAGTCGATCATGCGCGACAAGAGCATCCGATGGATCTGCAACGCCAAGGTCACCAAGGTCGAAGCCGGACTGATGCATGTGCAGGAGCACGACGACGAAGGCAAGCCGAAGAAGGAGCATCAGCTGCCGTTCAAGTACTCGATGATGCTGCCGGCGTTCAAGGGCATCGATGCGGTCTTCGGCATCGAAGGGCTGACCAATCCGCGCGGCTTCATCGTGGTCGATCAGCATCAGCGCAATCCGAAGTTCCGCAATGTATGGAGCGTGGGCGTTTGCGTGGCGATTGCGCCCAAGGAGCCGACACCGATTCCGACCGGTATCCCGAAGACCGGCTACATGATCGAATCGATGGTGACAGCCACTGCGCACAATCTGCGTTCCGTGCTGGACGGCAAGGAACCGACCGAGAATGCGACCTGGAATGCCGTATGTCTGGCCGATTTCGGTGATCGGGGGGCCGCGTTCGTGGCGTTGCCGCAAATTCCGCCACGCAACGTCAACTGGTTCAGCGAAGGGCGCTGGGTGCACCTGGCCAAGGTCGCCTTCGAGAAATACTTCATGCGCAAGATGAGGACCGGCAACAGCGAGCCGGTCTACGAGAAAGTGGTGATGAATGCCATCGGCATCATGAAACTGAAGAAGTGAATTCGAGGCAGGTGGAAGGCCGGTCTTGACGGTTATTTACGCGATCTTTTCGCCCGCTTTACAGTCGCTTTGCAGAGCGGGCATGCGGCGTACCTAGAATGACCGTTCCTTCCACTCGACTTGCCTCAAACCATGAACATCGCTTCTCATCGCCCCTGGATCACACCCCTCGTCATCGGCACGTTTCTGTTGTCGGCAGTCACCGGCGTGTTGATGTTCTTCCATGCCGATTCCGGGCTCAACAAGGCAGCACACGAGTGGCTCAGCTGGGGCTTGCTGGCCGGCGTCGGCCTGCATCTGCTGATGCACAAGGCTAGCCTGTTCCGCTATTTCAAGACGCGTCTCGGACTCGGCGTCGTATCCGTGTTCGCGGCGCTCCTCGCGCTCAGTTTCATTCCCTTTGGCGGTAGCGGCGAGCCGCCGTTCGCTGCGCCTATCCGGATGCTGTCCGAAGCGCCACTGCCGAAGCTGGCCCAGGTGATGGGCTTGAGCGATGCCGACCTGTCGGAGCGTCTCCGACTGCAGGGCTACACGGGCGCCACACCCGGGCACACGCTGGCTTCGCTGGTTGGCAGCAGCATGCACGAACAGGTCCATGTCCTGAATCGGCTGACCGCGAAACCCTGACGCCCCCGCTCCGATCCGGGCCGATCGAGAGCCACCTGTAACAACCACCGACCTCGTTTCCAAGGGTCTTGAGCCGGGTTATTTGTAACATCCGTCTGCTTTCAATAGGATGTCGGACTCTGAACGGCATTCCTTCACAAGACAAGGAGCGAGACATGACGACACGACGGTTGATCGGACCCCTGGGGCGGCGCATCGGTTGGATGGGCGCAGTGGCGACCAGCCTGGCCATGATGGCGGGCCCCCTGGCGGCACAGAACCTGTCCATTGCTACCGGAGGCACGGGCGGTGTGTATTACCCGCTGGGCGGCGGCATGGCGGCAGCGTTGTCGAAGTACGTGCCCGGCATGGAGGCGACGGCCGAGGTCACCGGAGGATCCGTCGACAACCTGAAGCTGATCGGATCCGGCAAGCCGTATATCGGCCTCACCATGGCCGACGCGGCACAGGATGCCGAGAAGGGCGAGAACAAGTTCAAGGGCAATCAGATCGGGGTGCGAACGCTGATGGTGCTGTATCCGAACCGGATGCATGTGGTCACCGTCGACGGGACGGGCATCGACAAGGTGTCCGACCTGAAGGGCAAGCGTGTTTCGACCGGGTCGCCAGGCAGTGCGACGGAAGTGATGGCGTTTCGCGTCATCGAGGCGGCCGGCCTCGACAAGGACAAGGACATGAAACGCGAGCGGCTCGGCGTATCCGAGTCGGTCAACGCGGTGAAGGATCGCAAGATCGACGCGTTCTTCTGGGTCGGTGGGTTGCCTACGGCGGCTGTTACCGACCTGGCCAGCACACCGGGTACCACGATCAAGATGATCGATCACGCCGATCTCGTGCCGGCGATGAACAAGACCTATGGTCAGCTCTATGTCCAGGATGTGATTCCGAAGTCGATGTACAGGGGCATGGCGACCGACAACAAGCAGGCCACCGTCATGAACATCCTGGCAGCCAGCGACAAGATGGACGACACGACTGCCTACAATATCGTCAAGACGCTGATCGAGAAGCGTGACGATCTGATCGCCGTCCACAAGGAAGCCGAGAACTTCAAGCTCGAGAACCAGATGGCCAGCGCATCGCCAGTGCCGTTCCATCCGGGCGCGATCAAGTATTTCGTCGAGAAGGGTCTGTCGTTCTGATGCGGATCGAAGTTCCCGGATCGACACGATGACCGAACGACGGACGGACCAGCCGGTGCACCCCGACCCGGTATCGGGCGGCGCGCCGGCCCCCGACGTCATCGTCGATGCCGAAGCGCTCAGGCGTGCCGAGGCCTATGTCGAGGAGGAGGAAGGGGCCGCCAACCAGATGCGCGGCTGGCTCGCCGCGTTCATCACGTTCGCAGCCGTGACGATGTCGGTGTTTCACCTGTATGCCGCGTATTCGATCGTACCGACCAACGTGCTGCGTGCCGTCCACGTGGCATTCGTGCTGTTCATCTCGTTTCTGGTGTTCCCTGTCGCCAACCGGTTTCGCCATCGCGTGATGTGGTGGGACTGGTTGGCGGCGCTGGGGGCGGTGGCGGTCGTGGTCTACCTGATCATGGGTGGCGACGACTTCACCGATCGCAACACGATGCCGAACGGGCTGGATATCGTGTTCGGCGTCAGCCTGATCCTGCTCATCCTCGAGGCGATGCGGCGCACCAACGGCTGGATCATGCCGGTGGTCACGATGGCGTTCATCGCCTATGCGTTCGCCGGTCCGTGGCTGCCTCATCCCTGGACGCACAAGGGCTACGAGGTCGGCCGCCTGGTGGGTCACATGTACATGACGCTCGAGGGCATCTTCGGCTCGGCCGTCGACGTGTCGTCGTCGCTGATCATCCTGTTCACGATCTTCGGTGCCGTGCTGCAGTATTCCAATGCCGGCAAGTTCTTCGTCGACTTTTCCTTCGCCGCCATGGGTGGCAAGCCGACCGGCGCAGGACGTACCGTGGTGTTGGCGTCATTCCTGCTCGGGGGACCTTCCGGCTCCGGTGTGGCCACGACCGTGACGCTGGGCTCGGTCGCCTATCCGATGCTGGCCAAGGTCGGCTACGAGCGCAATGCGGCCGGTGGCCTGCTTGCCGCGGGCGGCCTCGGCGCGATCATCTCGCCGCCGGTGCTCGGCGCAGCGGCATTCCTGATCGCCGAGTTCCTCAAGATCAG
>JBGSTN010000188.1:0-5347 GCA_041736455.1 Burkholderiaceae bacterium
GCCCATTGCACCGATGTTGCGCAGGTGCCTGGCGATCGAGCGTTGCAGGATCGCGATCACGCCGAAGCGCTGGCCCAACGTGAGCGCGGTCAGAATGCCGCATTCGGAGATGCCCAGCACCGGCTTGCGGGTCGCTTCGCGGCACGAGTGCAAGCCGGGATCGCTGTAGCACGCGATCACGAAAGCGTCACAGTCGTGGTCGCGTTCGCGGACGAGTGCAACCAATGGCGTGACGACACCATCGACATGCTGCTGGGTTTCGATCCCGGGCGGCCCCTCGGCGAGGCTCACGCATTCGATGCCCGGCCCATCCGCCATCCGCAACGGCTCGCAGGCTCTATCGATGCCGTCGGTCACCGCACGGGTGGAGTTCGGATTGATCACCAGGACACGCTTGTTCATGACCACGCTCCATGCGTTGTGAACGAATTGGTAACGACCCAGCGCATGTCACGCCCATGCGCCCCGCGCGAATCAGTGTAGCGAAATCTGGCGATGCTCGAGCCGGGACAGCCAGCGAACGACCGGCCACAGCAGCAACAGGTAAATCAGCCCCGCAGCAATCACCGGCGTGGCGTTGTACGTCAGCGATTGCGCCGAGCGCGCCGCATACAGCAACTCGGGCAGCGCGACCACGCTGGCGAGTGACGTCAGCTTGATCACCTCGAGCGTGTTGCCGACCAGGTCGGGCAGGACATTGCGTACGGCCTGCGGCATGACGACGTAGCGCATCGTCTGCCAGCGCGACAGTCCGGTCGAACGTGCTGCCTCGAGCTGGCCAGCCGGTACGCTCTCGATGCCGGCGCGCAACACCTCGCCGTAGTAGCTCGAGGTGTTGAGCAGGAACGCGATGACGACGGATCCGATCGCGCCGAAATCCAGCCCGATGAACGGCAGCCCGAACGCGACGAACATCAGCAGGACGAGGGGCGGAAACGCTCGGAAGAAGTCGGTGTAGACAACGCCCGTCCAGCGCAACCAGCGCCGCCTCGACGTGGACGTCAGGGCCAGCACCAGTCCGCCTGCAATGCCCGACGGAACGACCAGCGCGCACAACTTGAGAGTCATCCAGAGCCCGGTCAACAGCAAGGGCCAGACCTCGCCCAGTATCTGCGGATTCAGGAAATTGTCGAGCAGCGCATTCATCGACGCCACGCAAAGCGGGTTTCGACCCAGCGGCCGAACCAGACGACAGGAATGAAAAGGATCAGATAGGCGATTGCGCCGAGTGTCAGGGGCGATGGATTGTAGGAGAACGAATAACCGGCCTGCGCCTGGTACAGGATTTCATTGACGGCGACCACGGCACCGAGCGCCGTCCCTTTCGTGATCGCGATCGTGCGATTCGTCAGCGGCGGGATCGTCATGCGAAGCGCCTGCGGCAACACGACCCAGGCCAGGGTCTGCAGCGAACCGAGGCCGGTGGAGCGCGCCGCTTCCCACTGACCTTTCGGCACCGCGAGAATGCCGGCCCAGAAGATTTCCTCGGCGAATGCGGCCAGCACCAGCGACAGGGCGAGCCATGTGCAGATGAAGCCCGAGAACTGGATACCGATCGTCGGCAAGGCGAAGTACAGGATGATGATGATGACCAGCGGCGGCAACGCCCGCATCACATCGACGAAGATGACGATGAAAAAATTGAGCACGCGCCATCGGAACGAACGCACCACCGCCAGCGACAGCCCGACCGTCAAGCCCGTCACCACCACGGCCGCCGCGATCTGTATCGTGACGAACAGCCCGGAAAGGATCTGGGGCGCATATTGCGCCATGATCTCGAGATCGAAGAAGGTGTCGCGAAGTCGATCGAGCATCATGACCGGGTCATCGTCGTCAATGCTCGATCGTGGCCAGGAACTCGCGTACACGCGGATGCGCCGGCGACTCGAAGAGCCTGGCGGGCGTTCCCTCTTCGATGATGCAGCCCCCTTCCATGAAGACGACACGGTCGGCTGCCTGCCGTGCGAATCGCATTTCGTGGCTGACCACCAGCATCGTCATGCCTGCCTCACGCATCTCGCGCATCACGGCCAATACGCTGCCGACGAGTTCGGGGTCGAGTGCACTGGTCGGTTCGTCGAACAGCATCACCGCCGGTTCCAGGGCAAGTGCCCGCGCGATCGCCACGCGTTGTTGCTGGCCGCCGGACAACTGGTTCGGAAAACTTCCGGCCTTGTCGGCGAGGCCGACTCGTGCGAGCGCCGCACGGGCGATGTGATCGGCTTCGTCGCGTGCCTTGCCGAGCACCTTGCGCAGCGCGAGTGTGACATTGCCCAGTGCATCGAGATGCGGATAGAGGTTGAACGACTGGAAGACCATGCCGATGCGCCGACGCACCGCATTGATGTCGGTGCCGGGGGCCATCAGATCGATGCCGTCGACCCGAATCGAGCCCCCGGACGGCTCTTCGAGCCGGTTGCAGCACCTGAGCAGCGTCGACTTGCCCGAGCCCGACGGTCCGATCATGAACAACAGTTCCCCGGCCTGCACGGACAGGTCGATCCCCCTGAGCACCTGGCTGCTGCCGAAGTACTTGGTCAGCCCAGAGACTTCCAGAATGGCGGGACTACCCACTCAGGCGCACTTGGCCTGACTGGGTGTGGGATCGTAGCCATCCATGTCCGGTACGCCATAGCCGGGAAATACCACTCTCTCGGCCTGATCCGCACGCGGCTCGATGCCGAACCACTGCTGCGACAGGCGTGCCAGGGTGCCGTCCTTCTTCAGGCATTCGAGCGCTTCCTCGACGGCGTTGCGCAATGCCTTGTCGTCCTTGCGGAAGGCCGCGCCCCAGACCTGGCCGTTGTCGACCTTCAGTGTCGCCAACTTGATCTTGCGGCTGGCCTTCGTCACCGCGTAGGCAGCAACCGTGTTGCCCGAGAGATGGGCATCGGCACGGCCGGAGATCAATGCCTGCACGGCGTCGGCGTTGGTCGGGAAGGCGGCCATCTCGAACCCGTATTGCGCCTTGTTGGCGTCGCCCCACTTTTCGTAGGCCGAACCCTTGTTGACCGAGATCGTCTTGCCTTTCAGCGACTCCATCGTCGTGATGTCCGCCGCTTCGGATGTCACGACGAACTGGTAGTAGGTATTCAGATAGCCTTCGGTGAACAGCAGATTCTTCGCCCGCTCCGGCGTGACGGTGGTCGGCGCACCGACGAACGAAATCTTGCCGGCATTCATTGCCGGAATGAGACCGGAGAATTCGCCCGCGAAGATTTCGACGGGTCGCCCCATGCGCTCGCCGATCGCCCGGATCATGTCGATGTTGAAGCCCTCCACGCCGCCGCCCAGCTTGGGCATCGCGTGCGGCGCGAACGTGCCATCGACGCCGACGATGAGCTTTTCCTGGGCGAGCGCCGCCGTGGAAACGCACCATCCAGCGCCCGCCAGGACGACGGCCAGGCACATGCGATCAATTCTTTTCATCGAACCTCCTCCAGGAATTGCGACGATGCACCGGCCGGTGCGATCGGTCCTCGAGCCGCAGAACACCGGCGTGTCGCGCGGCGCCGTCCTCGGGCGGTCAGACTATATCGTGAAAGCCGCTGCCCTGCGCAACGGCCACGCACTGGCCGTCTATCACCGAGAACTGCTCGCGCGTGCGCACATACTGGCCCGCGCCGAACCGGCCGATCGGAAGGAACCGGCTGAAGTCGACGCGCAGGTTTGCAGGATCGACGAGACCGTCCGGCACGTGCAACCAGAGGATGCGACCGAAGAAAACGAAACGGCTGGTCGACTCGAGCGTTTCCCACAGCCTGCATTCGAATGCGACCGGCGCTTCGACGATTCGCGGTGGCGCCACCAGGACGCTCGGCGTGGTCGTCAGCCCCGCGTGATCGATTTCACTCTCCGTCGCGGGCAACTCGGCCGCAGTCGCATCGAGCTTCGCCGCGCAGGCCTCGTCGCCGATATGGACGACGAATTCCTGCTGGTCGATGATGTTGCGCGCCGTATCCTTGAATGCACCATCCTTGAGCTTGTTGATACTGACCATCACCAGGGGCGGATCCTCGCCGATCATGTTGAACACGCTGAACGGCGCGGCATTGACCACGCCATTGCGACCGAGCGTCGTGACGAGGGCGATCGGTCGCGGCACGATCAGATTCACCATCAACTTGTAGCAACTGGCCGCATCGAGTTGGCGGAAGTCGAATTCCATGGTTTCTCCAGGTGGATCCGCATTCTCGCATTTTCACAATACGATATATTCGTCAATCGTATGATCCGGAATGTATTCCGTTTGTTTTTCTAAAACAACGAGATAGATGACTTAGCTAGCAACAAACATCAGACTCGTTCTGGTGGGCCGGATGGTCACGCCCGGTGCCGATTCGCAACGCGAAGCGGCCTGCCGATGCAGTGACCACCCGGCACCTCACAACGACGCAGCTCCGAGGCTGCGCGCCCCTCGATAAGTGAATGAAGACCCGGACGATGCACATAGACAGCGTTCTCCTCCCCGCTGCCAGGCATGGCCAACCACCCGCCGAAGCCCTCGTGCGCTCGGTGGCTCACGCCTGCGCGGCACCGATGGTCATCCTGGCGGCATGGCGGAACGACGTGCTGCACGTGCAGGCATGTTGCGGATTCCGCCGCGTCGAAGTGCCGGATCGCGCACTGGCCACCTGTCGCGCCACGCGCCATGAAACGAACCCTGTTGTCCACGACACGGCCGAAGGCCATTTCGCCGGCATCGCGATTCGCACTGCGACAGGCGAGGCAATCGGCGTGCTGGCGTATTGGCGACCACAGCCGACACGACCGGATGACCCGTCGCTCGTTACACTGAAGATGCTGGGCGACGTGGCCGTCGCCTTGCTCGATGTGCCGACGATCGCGGCCAACGGGGCCAGCTCGTTGCCCGCCGAACCGGACCGCATGCGAACGCGTCTCCTTGCCGACGTCGCAGCACGGGAAGCCCGCTTCCGTGCGATCAGCGACGCGTCGCCGCACGGCGTCTTCTTCGCCGATGCGGAAGGCAAATGCGCCTACATGAATCGTCGGTGCCGCGAGATCGTCGGCATGGGTTCCGTCATTCAGCAGCCGATGACGTGGTTCGAGCCGGTTCATCCGGAAGACAGTCCCGGTGTCCAGGACGAATGGATGCGTGCGACGACCGAGCACCTGCCCTTCGACATGAGTTGTCGGCTGCGCTGCGAAGACGGCACGGTGCGCCGTGTCCAGGTGCGCGCGCAGGCGATGTTCGGTGCCGCCGGCACCGTGGAGGGATTCGTCGGGTCGATCGAGGACATCACCGGCCAGGAACGCACGCTCGCGCGCCTGTCGGCCAGCTAGAAACGACTGCGCCATCTCTACGAGGCGACGCCGGCGTTGA
>JBGSTN010000250.1:0-2635 GCA_041736455.1 Burkholderiaceae bacterium
GTCGGAGTGGGCGTCGGGGTTGGCGTCGGGGTTGGGGTTGGGGTTGGGGTTGGCGTCGGCGTCGGGGTTGGAGTGGGCGTCGGCGTTGGTGTCGGCGTGGGCGTCGTCGTATCCGGATCCCATCGGGGCAGTCCGTTTGCACTGGGTGCCTGCTGACCCACCGGCGAAATGATGACGGCCGCCGTGGGATCGCTGCTGGTGACCGTGTCGGCATTGCCCGCCGAATCGCTCCCGCCGCAACCATGCAGAGCCGATGCAAGCACGACCAGGATCATTGCCTCGCAACGCCCGCCGTGGACGCTGCGTTGATCGAGGATCAGTCGTTCCTTTCGATCGATGCGTCCGATCATCGGTTGCATCGTGCCACGATGGCCATACTCGGAATTCTTCAACACGCAATCTCTCGGTAATTGCTCAAGCACTTTTTCCTTTCATCGCCGCCTCGTTGAATCGATCGGCCCGCGCGAGGGCATCGCGACCGCGCAGTCGATCCCAGTAGGCGACGAACGCCTCACGCTTGTCGATCGAGCCGAATCGCAGGCCCCAACCGATCTGTGATCCCACGTAGACATCGGCGGCCGTGAACCGGTCGCCGGCGATGAAATCGTAGCGTGACACGGCAATCTCCAGCGTATCCATCACGTCCTCGAAACTGCCGTAGCCGAGCATCCCCGAACGCTCCGGCGAAATCTCGAGCTTCAATGCCCGATTGGTGACTGCCGCCTCGAGCGGACCGGCCGCAAAGAAAAGCCAGCGGAACCAGTCGGCGCGTTCGTGGTCGAGGGGCATGAGCCCTCGTGCTGGAAACGCGGCGGCCAGATAGGCACAGATCGCCGCACATTCGGTCACGACCTGCTCTCCGTGCCGCAACACGGGAACCTTGCCCATCGGATTGATCGACCGGAACGCCGCATTCTTCATCGCGGTGCCGAATTCGAGCATCTCGACCGAGTAGGGCTCGCCGATCTCTTCGAGCATACAGTGAGCGATGCGCCCACGGGACATCGGATTCGAATAGAGAACCAGGTCATTGGCCAACGTCACCCTCCTTGTTCGACTGTGCCGAATCCCCGACCCGTGCCAGGGGCATTGCCGGCCATTGTCCGCCCGCGACCGACACGATATCAGACGGTATGGCGGCCGCACCGGTGGCATGCGCCGCCGGCGACGCTCTGCTAGCATGACCCGTCCATCGAAACCATGCGGCATCTGCGCGCGTTTCAGACAATGAAACGACGTGGACAACGCGCTGAAGGCCTCATCCCATGTCCGACTCCCCCGATGCCAAGACCCTGCAGACCAACTGGCGCGACTTCATGCCGGCCGGTTTCGACGCTCCCTCGCCCAGCGACAAGATCGAACACGACAAGGCGACATGGCGGGCGCAATTGACGCCGGCAGCGTTCGACGTGCTGCGGCGCGAGGGCACGGAACGGGCGGGCACGAGCGAACTCAACAACGAGAAACGCGCCGGCATCTATGTCTGTGCGGGCTGCGGTCTGCCATTGTTCACCTCGGCCATGAAGTTCGACAGCGGGACCGGCTGGCCCAGCTTCTTCACGCACATCGAAGGCGCATTCCAGACCAGCCGCGATTTCAAGCTCATCCTGCCGCGTACCGAGTATCACTGCGCGCGTTGTGGCGGTCACCATGGTCACGTCTTCAACGATGGACCCAGGCCCACGGGACAACGCTACTGCAACAACGGCGTGGCGCTGGCCTTCGTGCCACGCGATCCCGCATGAAGATGCCGGCCCGCCTGCCGGGCCTGTTCGTTTCGCTCGCTGTCGCCCTGTGTGCAACCTCGGCGATCGGCGCATCGGAACAGACGAACCGCGTCTCCGAGATCTCCGTGACCGGCACGGGCAACAGCGAGGCGGCGCCCGATCTCGCGATCGTCACGCTGACGGTAAGCCGCGAAAGCGAGACCGCTCGTACCGCGCTCACCGACAACAACCAGGCGATGGCGCGCGTCCTCGCCGCGATGAAGGAATCCGGCATTGCCGAACGCGACCTGCAGACCGCCGGTTTTGCGATCACCCCGCGCATCGTCTATCCGAAGCGGGGCGATACCCAGGAGGTTCCGCGCACGGTCGGCTACACGGTGAGCAACGCGTTGACGATCCGCATTCGCGATCTCGACACGGTCGGGGCCATTCTGGACAAGTCGGTGTCGCTGGGCGTCAATCAGGGCGGCCAACTCACGTTCACCAATGTCGATACGGCCCAGTACACCCGGTTGGCACGTCAGCGCGCGGTGGCCGATGCGATCCAGAAGGCGGAAACGCTCACTGTTGCGGCGGGGGCCAAACTCGGTCGGCTGCTGTCGATTTCGGAACAGTCGGGTCATGGTCGGCCGATCATGATGATGCGCGGCGCCGTCAACTCGGACGCGGCGGAAGCCAACGTCCCGATCGCCAGCGGCGAGAACACGTACTCAGTCACCGTCAATATCAGCTGGGAAATCGCCCAGTAGCCACACGAATCAGACGAAATTCGCAAGCATCGCCGGCAGTTCGTCCATGTCGGTGAACGTGTGCTGCGCGCCCGCCGCGATCAGGTCGGCCGCCGGCATCGCACCGGCATAACCGAAGACCACGGCGCCTGCCGCATGCCCGGCTGCCGTCCCGGTGGG
>JBGSTN010000269.1:0-4683 GCA_041736455.1 Burkholderiaceae bacterium
GCAGGTAGCTGCCACGCAGCGGCGCCGGGGTCACGATGGCATTGGTCTGGTGCGGCATGCCCGTGTCGGTTCGAGCGGACGCGCTGGCACCGTCCCTGGCCTCGGCGTATTCCCAGGCCGCCGCGACGAGCACATGGAACAGCAGCACCTGCATCAGAAAACTTCCGGTCAGTATCGAGCCCATCTCGAGTGGGGCTTCCGACACGCCGCGGAACAGAAACATCAGGAACAACGCCGGGCCCAGCCCGCGTGTCAGCGCAGCAGTCCTGATCGCATACCAGCCCATCGTGAAGACATAGAAAAGCATGCCGGCAACGCCCAGAAGGCCGCCGACGCTCAGCGACTGAAAGAACAGGTTGTGGGCGTGAAAAGCGAACCCCATGTTGATGCGGGTACGAAAGGCGTCATCCCATGCCGTCGGTCCATACCCGAACAGCGGATTGTCGAGGAATGTCTGGATCGCCACCGCCCAGATGCCGCCGCGTCCGGAAAGGGCAGCGTTCTCGCGTCCGCGTGCGAGACCCAGAAACTCGCGCATGCCTTGCTCGACTTCGTTGAGATCGAGCACGAGCGCGGCAACCGACAAGACCAGGCCTGCGCCGATTGCGCCCAAACCGATGACGGCATAAGGCTTGATCCGGCGCTGCGCGCCTTTTTCCGGGTGAGTCAGGTATTTCATCACGAGGAAGAAAGGCAGCACGATGCTTGCGGCGAGCCATGTCGTCATCGACTGGGCAAGGATCAGCACAACCAGGCCCGCAAAGAAACTCGCCAGGGTCAGGATGCGCCAGCGAAATGGCTGGTAAAGCGTGAGCAGCATCAGCGACAGGGCGAGCGGGGCAGTGCTGTTGGGACCGTCGCCAAGGCCCCAGTAGCGGAAATCGACGAAGGGCAGACGGACTTCGTCGGTGTTGGTCTGCATGACGACCTGCGGCTCTACCGCCATGTAGGCAATGCCGCCAGCCATCGTCAGGAACAAGCCCCACTTGACGGCCGCAACCACATCGGCCAAGCCGAATCGGCGGTTCACATAGAGCGCGCTGATCACCAGCAGTGCATACGCCTGCGACACGACCAATGCCGGCTGCGTTCCGAAGGCGCCATTGAGCAGGACGTTGCTGACGAAATAGGCGACGAAACCCAGGAAGATCCAGCGGCCGGCGGGGTTGGTGCCCTCGCGCCGCATGAAATAGACGATCGTTACCGTGACTGCGACGACCACTGTCGTCGCGGACGTCAGGCGGAACAGCCAGGCTGCCAGGCCGCTGGCATCCATCTGCGCCGCGAAGTCCAGCTGTTTCAACGACAGATTGCGCCCCGACAGAATCAGACCTGCCGGCGGGATGACGACCAGCAGACCCATCATCGTCGGCAGTGCAAGACGCGGAAAGCGGGTATGGAAATGCATTGCCAGACCCAACCCGAGCGGAATCGCGACGAGTACGACGATTGCGCCGATCAGGCCGACGGTGAGTGTGGTGATTTCGTTCATGAGAAAATCGTGGGTAAGCCCAAGACGCTATGGTGCCGTTATCCAGGCCAACCAGGGGAATGATTGCGCGACGCTCGTCGCCACGGGACGCCACTGGTCGGGTTTTGTAACCAACCTGGCTCCATAGCAGCGACTATTGAAGCATGTCAATGGTCCCGACAAATCACTTTTTTTGTGCATAATCAAGATAGTACGTCGGCTTTCCGCGAATCGAGATGCAGAATCACCGGAAATAGGGGCTCGCAGTTTGCAGCAATCGCTGATGCTTGTTGAACCCCGTACGGCCGGAAACGACACACAGTACATGTGCCGGCCATCGACCCTCCCGACCAGGGAGGGCGGTCGGTACTCCACCAATCCCCGGATCTGCTCATGAAGTTTTCGATCATCACCTGCACCTGGAACAGTGAGGAATGGCTTGCCGACAGCATCGCGTCGGTCGATGCCCAGCAGGATTCCGACATCGAGCGCATCTTCGTCGACGGCGGTTCGACCGATCGCACGCTGGACATCATCGCGGGCGTCAAGGGCGATGTGAAGGTCATCAGGGACCAGCGCAACGGGATCTCCAATGCGATGAATGAAGGCGCCCGCATCGCCACCGGCGACGTGGTCGCGCATCTGCACTCGGACGACATCTACGTGGACGGATCGGTTCTGGACAAGGTTCGCCGTGGCCTCGAAGGGACGCCGAACGCGCGTTGGCTCTACGGCCGCTGCCGTTCGATCGTGCAGGGCGAGACGATAGACAACCAGTTCGACACCAAGCGTTTCAGCTGGCCCAACCTGATCCGCGGCAACATCATTCCCCACCCTGCCACCTTCATCCGTCGCGACCTGTTCATCGAGAGTGGCGGTTTTTCCGCCAGGCTCAAGTACGTGATGGACTACGACCTGTGGCTTCGATTGGGCCGCCACCACGTTCCCGTGCAACTCGACGATTACCTCGCGGCGTTCAGGTTTCACGAAGGCAGCCTTTCATCGCGCGACCTGTGGCAATGCCATGCCGAGTGCCAGGCGGTCAGGCTGCAGTACGCGGGCAGCAATCCCATCGTGCGCCTGGAACACCATGCGCGACATGCCTACCGCAGTCTGCGACTGGCGGTCGACCCATTGCGATTGAAGAGCCTTTGATGACGACCGGATTGCCGCGATGGAAATGACGCTTGACGAAGTGGTGCCGAAATCGGCCGCTGTCGATTGCCTTCCCGCGAAGCCATGGCTGTCCCTGATTCTCGCAACGGTCGGGCGCAGCGAAGAGCTTCACATCGTGCTGGACTCGCTCGCCGACCAGGAGGAGCGCGGCTTCGAAATCATCGTGGTCGATCAGAACCCGGACGATCGCCTGGTGCCCATTCTTAACGCGAGGCGGGATCTGACGATCCGCCATCTGCGCCAGGACCGCCCGAATCTTTCGGCCGCGCGCAACCGCGGGCTCGTGGAAGCTGCGGGTGACTGGGTCGCGTTTCCCGATGATGACTGCTGGTACGAACCGGGCAGCATCGCGGCCGTGCAGCGCCAGATCGTGTCGATGCCATCGCTGGGCGGCATCGTCGCGCGTTGGGTCGAGGCCGACCCGTCCGGTCCGCGTCCTGCGCACGATCTGGACGAATCGGCATGGCGTGGGTTCCGCGGCGGCGATGCCAGTTCGATCGCGTTGTTCCTGCGCCGGGAATCGGTCCTGGCCATGTCCGGATTCGACGCCCGCATCGGCGTGGGTCAGTATTTCGGTGCCGGCGAAGAGACCGATCTGCTGCTGCGACTGCTCAGCCTGAAGAAGCCGATCCGCTACTTACCTGACGCACGCGTGCATCATGTCTATTCGAAACGGGCGCCAGCCGTGACCCGCCGCGCATGGCGCGCGACCCGGGCCCGTGCACGCGGTGTCGGTGCCATCTATGCGAAGCATCGTTTGTCGCCTTTCGTCATTGCGCGCGGACTCGCTGCGCCATTGATCAATCCTCTCCTGGGTCCGCACAAGCTGGCCGGACTGTTTCACGGTTCGGCGGCGGTGCTCGGCCGCATCCAGGGCATGGTGCGCTGGCGCCTGCGTCATAAGGATTGATCACCCGGCTCCGATAGAAGAACAATACGATGAAGCTCGCTGTCCTCACTCACTACATCACGTCCTACCGGATCTCGACCTTTGTGGCACTGGCCAACAAGGTCGACCATCTCACCCTGATCCTGTCGTCCGAACTATCCGATTCCAAGCTGCGCCAGTCCGGGCTGGACGTGCAGGTGCTGCCCAGTTTCCTGATCCCGCGCCATCGCCGCCACCCGAGCGGGTTCGTGGAAAGCTACACCGTTCATGTCCCCCATGGGGTGAACAAGGCACTGCAGCGCTGCAGGCCCGATGCGATCCATGCCCACGAGTTCGGCATGCGCACCGTGGCCGCCACCTGGTACAAGCAGCGGCACGACATCCCCATGGTGATCCATGCCGATCTGTCGGAACAGACCGAACAGGGGCGTGGGGGGGTGCGGCCCACCGTGCGCCGGGCGATCCTGCGATACACGGATCGGGTGGCGGTCAACGGGGATAGCGGTTCACGCTACATCGAGAGCCTGGGCTTTCCGCGCGAACGCATCGACCGTCTGCCGTTCGCTACCGATACGGGCATCTTTTCATCCGTGCAGCCGCTTTGGCGCCGCGACGGTGTTCGGCGCATGCTGTCGGTCGGTCGCCTGATCGAACTCAAGGGACTCGAGGAGTTCGTCGAAGTCGTCGGTCTCTATCTGGCACCACGCCCGGAATTGCGGGTCGAATTGACATTGGTCGGCAGCGGCGACCGGGCCGAGCGGATCCGCGCCGTGCCGAGGCCGGCGAACTTCGATCTGATCATGCCGGGCGCGATCGAATACACGAAACTCGGTGCCGTCTATGCGGCGGCCGACTGCTTCGTCTTCCCGACGCTGGGCGATACCTGGGGCATGGTGGTCAACGAGTCGATGGCCGCCGGACTGCCTGTGCTGGGAAGTGTTCTCGGGCAGGCGTCGGTGGAACTCATCGAAGAAGGCAAGAGCGGGTGGCTCTTCGATCCGCGCGATCGTGAGGCGATGACGGCCGCTCTGGACCGCTTCTTTTCGACACCCGCCGAGGCGCTGCCCGCGATGGGCGAGCATGCACGGCGCGCTGCGAATGCGATCGGCCCGGACAACGTGGCGCAGCGATTCGTCGACTCGTGCCG
>JBGSTN010000315.1:0-2301 GCA_041736455.1 Burkholderiaceae bacterium
TTGATCTGCATGCTGACCGCCGACTGGGTCAGGTGCAACCGGGCCGCCGCCCGCGTCATGCCGCCCGATTCGACGATGGCGACCAGGCTGCGCAGGCTCAGTAGATCGAGATGGCGCACAGGCAACTCCCCAGGTTGGTCGAACGCGGATGTCGCGGTCACCTCATTTGATCACAAATCGTGATGCGATTGATGATAAAGATTCGTTTCAGGAATCGGTCTCGGCGCCGATAAAATCTCCATAAGTGATCCGAAGTGGTTTTTGATCACGAATTGTGATTTGAAGGAGTAAACATCATGTTCCAGAGCAATGTCGCGGGATTCTCTTCGACGCTTCTCGACGGAACGAGTGCGGCCACGACGGTCCGTCCAGGTCCGATGTCCTCGGTCGGGCCGGACAGGCGAGTCGGCTTCCTGAACTGGTTGGGCCGGACATCGATGCGTCTGGTCGAAGTCGTGTCGCATCTGCAATTGCTGGATGACATTCGCCGTGAGCGGCAGGTCCTGGCAACACTGGACGATCGCATACTGCGCGACCTGGGCATCGATCGGGCGACGGCGCGGCACGAAAGCTCACGCCCCTGGTGGGACATTCCAGCCAATCGCTTGTAGAGGGCGAGTGGCTGAGCAGTGGCTTCGCAGCGCGAAGTGCTCGACGACTTCGCCGTCGTGGAGCTTTGCGCGAAAGCGGCGAAGTTGAGATCGACCGGCGTGCTCTGAGCAACCTGGCTGCCGGATCGAGGTGGCGACCGAACATGAAGACTCCCAGCCGTGGTGGGATGCTTCTCTGCACGGTTCGTCAGGTGTGCGTGCCCTCGAGCGCGGGCGTCAGAGCGACAGCTCGATCCGGCTGTTGATCAGGACTTCGGCGATCGTCGCCTCGTTGGGCAGTGCCAGTACGTGCGCGATCGTCGCGGCGATCGTATCCGGACTGATCTTGAACTGACCCGCCGGGGCGCTGACCTTCTCCGTCATGTCCGTTTCGACCAGGCCGGGACAGATCGCCGTGGCGCGGATGCCATCGGCCCAGCCGTGTTGCCGTATCGCGTGCGTCAGCGCCATCGCTGCGTGTTTGGAAGCCGCATAGCCCAGTGCGTCCGGACTGAGCAGGCGTTTGCCGGCGAGTGAAGCGAGGTTGACGACCCGGCCGGAGCCCGAACGACGAAGCGCTGGCAAGGCCGCACGCACCAGATGCAACGGGCCCTTGAAATTGACCGCCCACATCGTGTCGAGATCTTCGTCGCTGCCGCTCTCCATGCCGACCGGCAGCAGCACGCCGGCGTTGAGAACGAGCGCATCGATACGCCCGTAGCGCGCCAGGGTCGACTCGACCCAGGTCGCGGATGTCGCAGGCTGCAACGCATCCCAGGCGTGGATCAGGTGCCTGTCGGCCAGATCGGCGAGTGAGCCTGGATTGCGTGCGCCGAGGCTGAGCCGGTAGCCGGCGCGGTCGAGTTCGGCGGCAATTGCTCGGCCGATGCCGCGGTTGGCGCCGCTGATCATGGCGACGCGGTCCTGGGTCTTGAGCATTTCGGTCTCCTCTCGAATGGTTGCGTGAGTCTAGCCCAGCGCCGAGTGGCCGCCGTACACCTTCGTCGCGATGATCGCGACGAAGGCCCGCTCCTCACCCCAGCGTGCGGTACCTCGGCCGTTCCGCATACGAATCCGCGGGTAGCCGGTCGATCAGCTTGTCCAAAGTGATCGGGTACTCGCGCACGCGAATACCGGTCGCATTGTGGATCGCGTTGGCGATGGCCGCGCTCACGCCGCAGATGCCGAGTTCTCCCACGCCCTTGGCCTTTGTCGGGGCAGACACCGGGTCGACCTCGTCGAGGAAGACGACGTCCTGGTGCGGAATGTCGGCATGCACCGGCACCTCGTAACCGGCGAAATCGTGGTTCACGAAGAAGCCGGCACGTGCATCCACCACGAGATCCTCCATCAGGGCGCCGCCTGCGCCCATCGTCATCGCGCCGATCACCTGGCTGCGCGCAGCCTTGGGATTGAGGATACGGCCGGCCGCGCAGACCGCAAGCATGCGCTGGATGCGCACCTCGGCCGTGTAGGCGTTGACGGCCACTTCCACGAAGTGCGCGCCGAAGGTCGACAACTGGAACTTCTTCGACAGATCGCCGAACTCCATCACGTCCTCCGCGACGAGCCCCGATTCTCCGGCCAGCTCCGCGAGGGTCATGTTGCGGCCGCTGCCTTCGACCTTGCCATCCACGAAGCTTGCCTCCGCAGGCGCGATGCCTGCCTTCTGCGCGACGGCCTCACGCAGCTTCACGCAGGCGGCATAGAC
>JBGSTN010000333.1:0-6225 GCA_041736455.1 Burkholderiaceae bacterium
GCCGTGGGGCGCGCCGATCGGCTCCGGCCAGGGCCTGACCAACCCGGTCGGCCTGGCCACGCTGCGTGCGCATTTTCCGAATGTGCCCCTCATCGTCGATGCGGGCATCGGCCGTCCCTCGCATGCGGTGCAGGCAATGGAGATGGGCTTCGATGGCATCCTGCTCAACACGGCGGTCGGCAAGGCGGGCAATCCGCCCGAGATGGCCCGGGCCTTCGCCGAAGCGATCCGTGCCGGTCGGACCGCGCGTCTCGCCGAATTCATCGAAGCGCGCAACATGGCGGTGCCGTCGACCCCGGTCGTGGGCAAACCGCTTCTCGCGTGAAGGCTCCAGCCTGCTTCGCTTCAATCATCCACGAGACGCATCGCGTCCGGAGTCGATCGATGAAATTCGTTGCCGTCCTGCTCGTTCTTTGTCTCACTGCACCGGTGCAGGCTGCCGACAGGTTCACGTTGATGCTCGACTGGTTCGTCAATCCGGACCATGGGCCCATCGTCATTGCGCAGGAGAAGGGATATTTTCGTGAAGTCGGTCTGGACGTCGAGATGATCGCGCCGGCCGATCCGACCGACCCTCCCAAGATGGTCGCGGCCGGCAAAGCTGATCTGGCCGTCTCCTACCAGCCGCAGTTGCATCTGCAAGTCCATGCCGGGCTGCCGCTCAAGCGGGTCGGTACGCTCGTCGCCACGCCGCTCAACTGCCTCCTCGTGCTCGAGAAGGGCCCGGTCGGAAAGATTGCCGACCTGAAAGGTCGCAAGGTCGGCTACTCGGTGGCAGGCATCGAAGAAGTGATGCTTGGCGCAATGCTGAGAAGCCACGGCCTGAATCTCGGCGATATCGAGTTGATCAATGTGAACTTCTCGCTCTCGCCGGCGCTGATGTCGAAACAGGTCGATGCGGTGATGGGCGCGTTTCGCAATTTCGAGCTCAACCAGATGAAGATCGCGGGTGTGCCGGGTCGTTGCTTCTATCCGGAAGACGAAGGGCTGCCTGCCTACGACGAACTGATCTACGTCGCGCATGCGAAGTCGCTCGATCGGGACCGGATCACGCGATTCATCGCAGCCACCGAGAAGGCGACGCGCTTCATCGTCAACTATCCGGCCGAGAGCTGGCGCATCTTCTCCGGTTCGAAGAAGGAACTGAACGACGAATTGAACGAGCGGGCATGGGCCGACACGATGCCCCGTTTCGCGCTGCGTCCAGCCGCTCTGGATCACGGCCGCTACCGGCGCATGGAACAGTTCCTGTTCGACACGAAGATGATCGACTCGGTCAAGCCCGTGAGCGATTTCGCCGTCGATCCCGGCGCCGATCCACGCTGATCCGAGCGCGTTCAGCACCAGGCGATCTCCATGGCGGAACCTCCATCGGGCCCGGGCGCGCCTGGGGCGAGAGACCGGCGGGCGGCACAAGCCCGGCCTGAGGCAGCAGGTCCGAACGCACCGGACCGTGCGGCATCCATAAACGCGGCCGACGAACCGCCTCCGACCAGCCTCCTTCGAGAACTGAAGCTGTCGTACCTGCCGCCGCTGATGGTGTACCTGGCGGCAGGCGTGGCCGGGCTGACGAACATCGTCGGCACATTCTTCGTCAAGGATTACCTCGGTCTCTCGGCCGCGTTCATCGCGACCCTCGGGTTCTGGGCGGGTATCCCGTGGGCACTGAAGATGCCGGTCGGTCACCTGGTCGATCTGTTCTGGCGTTACAAGGCGGGCTTCGTCTACCTCGGCGCGGCGCTGCTCGCGACCAGCCTGGGCATCATGGCCGCATTGATCGGCACGCCCGATACGATGCGTGCCTGGTGGCCCGTCGCCAACTGGTTCGTGCTTGCGAGCCTGCTGTCACCGATCGGCTATGTGTTGCAGGATGCCGTGGCCGATGCAATGACGGTCGAGGCGATTCCGCGTGTGCACGCCGACGGCTCGCCGACCACGCCGGCCGAGCGCAAACGCATGAACACGACGATGCAGACGCTGGGCCGCGTGGCGATCATCGGCGGCAGTCTGCTGGTTGCCGTCGTCAATATCGTGATGTTCGACGGGACCGATGCATTGCCGGCCGAAGCGAAGGCCGAGGTCTATGTGCAGGTCTATCTGCTGGCGCTGGTGATTCCGCTGATTTCGGTGGCCGGCGTCATCTTCGCCGCGATTCTCAAGCGACGTCGACGGGCGCGGGATCCGGCGGTCGATGAGGCGCCTGGCGGCGAGGTCGCCCGGCCGAACTGGTGGATTCTCGGCGGAGGACTGGTCTTCGTCCTGATGTCGGTCGGCCTGGGCACGTCCGGGTTGCCGTTCGGCGAAGAAGCGATCTTCATCGGCTCGATGCTCGTCATCGGCACCATGATGTGGCGATTGATGAAGGAGCTCGAGCCCGATGCGCGAACGGCGCTGCTCGGCACCGCAATCATCATCTTCGTCTTTCGAGCGCTGCCGGGCCCGGGACCCGGTGTGACCTGGTGGGAGATCGATGCACTGGGCTTCGACGGCCAGTTCCTCGCGCAATTGTCCTTGATCGCCAGCGCGTTGACGCTGCTGGGCCTGTTCGCATTCCGGCGCATGATGGCCGACCGGTCGATCTCGTGGATCGTCGGCTTTCTCACGATTGCAGGTTTCGTGCTGGGCCTGCCGATCGTCGGCATGTACTACGGGCTTCATGAATGGACTGCCGCGATGACCGGTGGCATCGTCGATGCGCGGTTCATCGCGATGATCGACACCGCGGTCGAATCGCCGTTGGGTCAGATCTCGATGGTGCCGATGCTGGCCTGGATCGCCAATTCCGCACCGCGTCACCTGAAAGCGACTTTCTTCGCCGTCATGGCGTCTTTCACCAACCTCGCGCTGTCGGCCTCGCAGCTCGGCACGAAGTATCTCAATCAGGCGTACGAAGTGACGCGCCAGGTGGTCGATCCCGCGACGGGTACGGTGGTGACGCCCGCCGACTACAGCCAGCTCGGCGAATTGCTGATCGTCACCACGGTACTGGGCCTGGTGCTGCCGTTCGCGGCCATTGCCATCAACAGATTGCTGCGACTCAACAGCGCCTGAACGAACACCGCCGTTCAGGATTCGATCCGACCAGCACCACTCAGGACTCTGTCGTGAGAACGACCCGCCCGGTGATCCGACCATCATGCAGGTCGGCGAGCGTCTGGTTCACGGCAGAAAGCGGCCGCGAACTCACCGGGATGTTCCTGACCTTGCCGGTCTTCACGAGCGCGATCAGCTCGCGCAACATCGGACTGCTGCCGACATGACAACCGCAGACCGTCAGCGCCTTCTGCGGCAGCCAGGGCAGCGGCATCTTGAAGTCGCCACCGTGCAGGCCCACGCAGACGTAGCGGCCGGTCTTGATCAGGGCGTGGACGGCGAGCCTCGACGTGGCGGGCACCCCGACGGTATCGATCACCACGAGCAACCGGTTCTGCGCCAGCCGGCGCAACTCGTCCAGTGCGTCGGCACGCGAACTGTCCAGCACCGCATCGGCTCCCATGCTCCTGGCGGCATCGAGTTTGGCAGGCGCGTTGTCGACCGCGATGATTCGTTCGTGGCCGAGTGCGCGAGCGATCGCGATCGCATTGAGTCCCAGCCCGCCGGCGCCCATCACGGCCAGCCATTCGCCGTCGCGCACCGGTCCTGCCCGCCGCAACGCGTTGTAGACCGTAAGACCCGAGCACGCGTACGGCGTGGCCGTATCCGGATCGAGCCCGTCGACATCGACAAGAAACTTCGGATGCTCGACCAGGGCATGCGTGGCGTAGCCACCGTCACGCACCAGCCCCATGAAGCGTGGCGCCAGGCAATCGTTTTCGCGAAGCTCGTCACAGGCCAGACATTGGCCACAACCGGTCCAGGGGAAGACGAGCATCGTCTTGCCCACCGGCGCAGCCGCCGGATCGGCATCCGGACCGAGCGCAACCACTTCACCGAGGATTTCATGCCCCATCGCGACCGGCAACTTGATGCCGCGATCGGCCATTCGCAACACCCCTTCCTCACCGAGATTCATTTCGCCGGCGCCGATATGCAGGTCGGAGTGACAGACGCCCGACCGACGGACCCGGATCAGGACCTGTGAGCGTTCGGGCGTCGGCATCTCGCGCATGCGCAGTTGCAGGGGCTTGCCGTATTCGACGAGATCGTAGCTGGCATAGGTGGGCATCAGGGTCTCCGGTTTCTTTGAATGACGGATTCGCGTCGATCGACAGCATGATCCGGGCGAGCCGTTCGGTGGCTCGATCTTCACCGATGGTACGATGGACCGGAACGTGTCTGTCAGTCAGGAACGATGAACCTTTCGACGATGACCTGTGCAATCGTCTCGCTTGTCGCGCTGATCGCCGGCTGCACGACAGAGGCGGGTTATTCGGCGGCCCAGCAGTGGCAACGCAACGAATGTCGAAAGCTGATCGATGCGGACGATCAGCGGCGCTGCCAGGCGAGCGAGCAGCCTTCGTTCGAAGACTACCGTCGACAGACTGAAGCCGGCAGTCCGCCACGGTGAATACGCCCGGCGTCGAGCGTCGTCTCCGAACGATTCTTCGAATCGTCAGCATCCGCCGACACTTTCACGGCAACGCCGCAGGAACTTACGAGAACCGGTGACTCTGCCTGGAAGAAGCCTCGGGCACTAGGCCGCACGACGCGCGAGCAACGCCCATATACCGGCACCACAGAGCAACGACCCCCCCACGGCGCTGAAGCCCCTTTGCGCGCGCGGTGAGGCGAGCCATCGGCGCGCAACATTGGCGAATACCGCATAGAGCGTGGCATTGATACTCGCGAGGGCAACGAAGGTCCCGCCCAGCAGCCAGAGTTGAGGGCCCGCTGCGACATCGGGATTGACGAACTGCGGCAAGAAGGCGACGAAGAAGATCATGCCTTTCGGATTGAGCGCCGTGACGAGCCAGGTATTGGCGAAAAGACGCGACTGCGACAGCGGCGCCGGTCTGTCCGCATCCACGGTGATCGGGACCGCGCCCGCGCGCAGCATCTTCACGCCCAGCCATAACAGGTAGAGGCCGCCCGCAACCTTGATCACGGTGAACCAGAGCGAAGACGTCGCGAGCAATGCCCCCAGACCCAGCAATGACAAGATCAGGGCGGTCGAGTCACCGAGTGCGACGCCCGCGATGAGAGGCACGTTGGCGCGCCGGCCATGGGCGATCGAATAGCTGATCACCGCAAGGATCGTCGGCCCCGGCAGGATCAGCAGGATGCTCGACGCCAGGACGAAAGCGAACCATATCTCGATCGACACGAAGACAAACCTCCCTGCGGCATGAGGTACACGTCCAACCCGGGCCATCGAACCCGTGAAGGCCGGCTTTCATCTTACACTCGACCCATCGAGGCGCGGCAACACGGCGCGGCGCCGGACAAACCGGAGACATTCATGGAATACCGACCCCTGGGCGGCAGCGACATCATGGTCAGCCCCGTCTGCTTCGGCAGCAACGTCTTCGGCTGGACGCTGGATGAAGCGCGATCGTTCGACATGCTCGATGCGTTCGTCGAGGCCGGCGGCAACTTCATCGATACGGCAGACATGTATTCGCGCTGGGTACCTGGCAACGAGGGCGGCGAATCGGAATCGCTGATCGGCAAATGGTTCGCACGAAGCGGCAAGCGTGATCGCGTCGTGCTCGCGACCAAGGTCGGCATGGAGATGGCTCCCGATCGCAAAGGGCTGCGCGCCTCGTACATCATGCAATCGGTCGAGGATTCGTTGCGGCGACTGCAGACCGACCGGATCGATCTGTACCAGGCTCATCAGGACGATCCCGATACACCTCAGGACGAAACGCTGCAGGCTTTCACGCGCCTGATCGAGCAGTGCAAGGTGCGCATCATCGGCGCATCGAACTTCGATGCCGATCGGCTCAAGAGTGCATTGGCCATCAGTGAAGCGCGGGGGCTGGCGCGCTATGAGACGCTGCAGCCGCATTACAACCTGATGGTGCGCGACGAGTTCGAATCGCGACTGCAACCCGTTTGCGTGGCCCGGGAAGTGAGCGTCATTCCTTACTTCAGTCTCGCCAGCGGCTTCCTGTCGGGCAAGTACCGAAGCGCAGAAGACGCGGGCAAGAGTGCCCGGGGCGCCGGAATCGTCGACAAATATCTGAACGAACGGGGGATGCGGGTGCTGGCGGCGCTCGATGCGCTGTCGGCCGAGTTCGATTGCCGCATCAGCAGCATCGCGATCGCCTGGCTGCTGACGCG
>JBGSTN010000355.1:0-1699 GCA_041736455.1 Burkholderiaceae bacterium
CGCCGGCGAGAGCGGTCGCGGGTTTGCGGTCGTGGCAGCCGAGGTTCGTCGCCTGTCTACCGCCTCGGGCGCCACCGGCAAGAGTATCAGCGACCAGGTCGAACAGTTCGGCTCGCGCATGCGCGATGTCCTGCGTCAGACCGACCAGCACGCGCAGTCCGATGCGCTCGCGGTGAAATCTTCCGGCCAGATCGTCCACGACGTGATCGCACGCGTCGACGGCGCGGTGTCCGACCTCAATGCGCGCGCCGTCGAGCTGCGACAACGCGGCCTCATGGTCAAGACCCAGGTCGAGCAGGTCATGGTGGCATTCCAGTTCCAGGACCGTGTGCATCAGATTCTCGACCAGGTTCGAAATTCCATGTGCGAAGCGGCACAACGCATGGAGTCGGCCGTCGCGGCCGGCGAGTTGCCCGATGCGGCCGAGTGGGAAGCGCTGCTGAAGGCCGGCTACACGACGGACGAACAACGCGCCGGCAACGCCGTTGTCGGTGCCCGGACCGCGGCCTCCAATACCAGCGAAACGACGTTCTTCTGAGCATACCCAACCATGTCCAAGACCATATTGATCGTTGACGACTCCAGTTCACTGCGTACGGTGGTGAAGCTGGCCCTGACCCGCGCGGGCTACAACGTGCTCGAAGCCGGTGACGGCAAGGAGGGCCTGGCCCAACTGGCGACGGCCGGCAAGGTGCATCTGATCGTGAGCGACGTGAACATGCCGAACATGGACGGCATCGCGTTCGTCACCGAGGTCAAGAAGGATCCGCGACACAAGTTCACGCCGGTGGTGATGCTCACCACCGAAGGGCAGGACGCCAAGAAGATGCAGGGCAAGGCGGCCGGCGCAAAGGCATGGATCGTCAAGCCTTTCAATCCACCGCAGTTGCTCGACGCGGTGTCCAAGCTGATCCTGCCGTGAGGAGCCTTGCATGACTTCGATACGTCGGCTGCCAGGTGAAGTGACGATCTATTCGGTCAGCGAACTGAAGGTCCAGTGCCTGGCATGGATGGGCGCGTCTGCGCCCGACAACGAAACGGGCGGCGACCGCTGGCCGCTCGACGCCAGTGCGGTCGACCAGATCGACGCGGCCGGCATCCAGTTGCTGATCGCATTGTCCCGTTCGCTCGCACGACTCGACAAGACCTTGTTGCTGCAGCAACCTAGCGTGCCGCTTGCCACTGCCTGCGCCGCCCTGGGGCTGACATTCTGGCTCGACTCGTGCACCACCGAACGAGGTGCCGCATGAGCGCCAGCGATGACCAGAATTTCATCACCGAGGCGCTGCCTGCGTTCATCAGTGAATCGAGCGAGCAGCTCGAGATGCTGGAGCAGTTGCTGCTGCAGCTGGAAGTCGAGCCCAACGATCCCGACCTGCTCGATGCGTTGTTTCGCTGTGCGCACACGGTCAAGGGTTCCGCCGGCATCTTCGGTCTGGACGAGGTGGTTGCCTTCACGCACCATGTCGAAACCCTGCTGGACCGGCTGCGTGATGGCGCGGTGACATTGAGCCCGGCCATGAGCACGCTGCTGCTTCAATGCAATGACCAGATCCGCATGCTGATCGGCCTGGCTCAGACGCAGGAAGAGCCCGGTCCGGAGGCTGAAGCCACGCGGGCGGTTCTCGAACAGCGCCTGCAGGAGTTCAGCGGCGATGGCCTGTCCTCGGCGACGCCGGCGACCGATACGACGGGCGCG
>JBGSTN010000365.1:0-3229 GCA_041736455.1 Burkholderiaceae bacterium
GGGATCGGAACCGACGGCCGTTCCGCTTCCGCTGCCCCCATCACCGCCACCGCCACCGCATGCGACCAGCGTGAAGGTGAAAAGAGCGCTGCTGACTAGTTTCCAGACCGGGCGAAGCGCGCCGGAGCGGTCAATCGGATCCATCGTTTCAACATTCAAAAAATTCGACAAGACGCCATGCGGCCTTGAGACCGGGCTCACCGAAGCGGACCAGGCTCACCGCCGTGGCTGCGAACGGCAAGCCGGCAGGATACTGGACCGGCCTGATCGGCCGATCGGTGATCTGTCTTCGAGTGTGACTGGATTCACATAACGCAATTCGGCGACTCCACGCGTCGACGAGACTCTGCGTTCGATGCAGCGATTGTACGGTGCATGCAAATCACCCTTGCAAGGAACACGTCGCGCCGCATCGATGGTGTGGCGTCTGACGCCAGGAACCTGCTCGATACCCTGTCGGGGAAGGATCGTGCCCCTCGCCGATCGCAGCGCCGGGCCGCGCTCTGCGGGTCCTGGCGATCCCATGAAACGGGAGGGCAGCCAACCGCTGACTGCCGATGTCGAGGCGCCCCTCAATCGATCACAGGGCTGCGGGCGGGTCTGCGGGCTTGGGCGCCTGATCGTCCGGCACATCGTCATCGGGTGACGAGTCGGATTTCTGCTGTCGTTTTTCTTCCTTCTTCTGCTTCTTGGCCAACTCGCGCTGGCGTTTGGCAAATGCGTAGTTCGGTTTGGCCATCGGCAGTCCTCTTCGATCGGTTTCGTTCGGCTATCGGAATCGTCCTAGGGTACCGCCTTTTCCGGAACCGAATTCCCGACTTCGCGTCGCTGCGCCCTACCGGCGTCGTTTGACGCCGGTAGGGCGCCCATCATAATGGTCCGTCCGACTCGCCAGGAAACGGAGCACGCTCATGATCACCGTCCATCATCTCAATGACTCGCGCAGCCAGCGAGTCCTCTGGCTTCTCGAAGAGTTGCAGCTGCCGTACGAGATCGAGCCCTATCAGCGCGACGCATCAACGCGACTGGCGCCGCCCGAACTGCGCGACGTGCATCGGCTGGGCAAGTCGCCGGTCGTGACCGATGGCTCACGCACGATGATCGAGTCCGGTGCGATCATCGACATGATCATTCGCCGGCATGGCGAGGGCCGACTGCAACCACGCGTCGATTCGCCGTCGTTCGACACCTATCAGCAGTGGCTTCACTACGCCGAAGGCTCGGCGATGCTGCCGCTCATGCTGCGCCTCTACACCTCGCGCCTCGGCGAAGCGGCCAAGCCGCTGGAACCGCGCATTTCCAGTGAAATCGACAACCACCTCGGTTTCGTCGACAGCAGCCTCGCGGACCGGCAGTGGCTGGTCGACGACACGTTCAGTGGGGCCGATGTGCAGATGAGTTTCGTCGGCGAATTGGCTGGTTCGTTCGGCTTGCGCGAAAGATTCCCGGCCATCGACGCCTGGGTGAGACGCTTCCAGTCGCGCGAGGCCTACCGTGACGCCCTGCGCAAGGGCGGTCCGTATCGCTTCGCCGCCTGAAGGTTCGAATTCAGCCGCGGGTCACCGGCATCTCCGGGACTTCGTCTTCGGGGTCCGACCTCGAGGGCTCCCCGGCCGCGGCCCTGCGCATCAGCAGGAGCGCCGGTTGCGCAATCGTTCAGATGCCGATTCGGTTCAGGATGTCCATGACTTCGCGCAGCGCCCGCTCGGCCACCGGGTGGTTGGCGGCGAACCGGGTCTCCATCTGCTGTGCGCGCTCCAGCAACGACGGAGAATCGATGCCCTCTCGCGGTTGTCCACCGAGCAGGCTGTGGATGTCGGCATCGAGCGACTGCATCATCCGTCGCGTTTCGTCATCGACCTCGGTCTTGTGGAGTTCGCTGTTCAGCGTGGCGAGGAGTTCGCGAATCTTGTCGTTGCTCATGCGTGGGCTCAGGCAGGTCGAAGAATGGGGTGTCGGTTTGCACCGGCTTCCCCGTTGGGTGCAACATAGCCACGAAGTCTGACACGCTTCAACCATACGCCAAAAACGAGGAGACACCCAATGATCAAGGTCAGCGTCATGTATCCGAACACCCCTGGAGCCCGCTTCGATCACGACTATTACCGCGACAAGCACATGCCGCTGTTGAAGGCGCGCATGGGCGACGCCTGCCGGTCCTATACCGTCGACAAGGGCATTGGCGGCGGCGCGCCGGGCGAGCCGGCGACCTACATCGGCATGTGTCATATTTTCGTCGATTCCGTCGACAGCTTCCAGAACTCTTTCGGGCCACACGCAGGCGAGATCCTGGGCGACATTCCCAACTACACCGATCTGCAGCCTGTCATCCAGTTCAGTGAGGTGGTGGTCGGCTGAACGGCCGGGGGCCGGCGTGCCGCCATGTCGGCCCGCCGGCAGCGATTCGAAGTCCTTCGGCCCGCGATGTCAGCCGCTTTGCCGGATCGCGGTGACTTCGATCTCGATCTTGATCCGTGGATCTGCCAGACCGGCGGACAGCATCGTCGCCGCCGGTCGCGCCCGGTCGAACCATCGGCGCAGCACCGGCCAGCAAGGCTCGAAATCAGCGACGTCCGGCAGCAGATAGGTCACCCGCACGACGTCGTCGAGCGTCGAGTCCGCTTGCGCAAGTGCGGCCGCGATGTTCTTCAGGCATTGCTCGGCCTGCTCGACGATGTCTTCCGATATCGTCATCCGCTCGTAGTCGAATCCGGTGGTCCCCGCCACGAAGATCCAGTCCCCTGCAACGATAGCGCGTGAGTAACCGATCTGCGCCTCGAACGTCGAACCGGAACTGATACGCTGTCTGGCCATGTAGTCGACTCCCCTGTTGGATGGCAGGAAGAATGGTCGTCGATAGGTATCCGCAGTAGATATCCACGACCGTCGGCGCGGCAGTCCACGCGCGCTGCGTCCACTGATGATGCCATCACGACAGCCCCTCCATCCCGACGATGACCAGACCATGAACCGATCACGCCGCTACCTGCAACTCGATGTGTTCTCGAGCGAGCCGTTGCTGGGCAATCCGCTTGCTGTCGTGCTCGATGCCGACGGCATCGCCGACGACACGATGGCTGCCTTTGCCCGGTGGACGAATCTGAGCGAGACAACGTTCATTCTCGCGGCGACCGACGCGCAAGCCGACTACCGGGTGCGCATCTTCACGCCCACCGGCGAGCTCCCGTTCGCGGGGCACCCGACGTTGGGCAGCTGCTACGCCTGGCTG
>JBGSTN010000433.1:0-3260 GCA_041736455.1 Burkholderiaceae bacterium
CGACGCATTGGCCCCCAACAACCCGACGAACGCGAATCCAGCGATCAGACGATGAATCCGATTCAAACCCGATTCCTCACAGTGCGAACACGAACAGCATCGAACCCGGCTCCAACTTCTCCAGCCCCTTGGTGCCATCGACGAACCACTTCGGCCACGCACCGCCCAGGCCTACCAGCAACGCAACGTACTGCTTGCCCTTGACGCTGAAGGTCATCGGCGGCGCATTGATGCCCGCGTTCAGGTCGACGCTCCAGAGCGTGTCGAGCGTCTTCGCGTCCAGCGCCATGAATTCACCCGACGGTTCACCGGTGAACACGAGCCCGCCGCCCGTGGTCAACATGCCGCCAAGCATCGGATACAAGGTTTCGTGCTTGGCCACGACCTTGCCCGTCGTCACGTCGATCGCCGTGATGCTGCCGGTGATCTGTTCGTGCTGCGACGGTCCGCCGCCCGTGAAGAATTCACGCTTCTTGTACGACTCGCCCGGCTTCATCGGTTCGTTGGTCATCGTGTTGCAGCTTTCGATGACCGGGATGTACCAGAGGTTGGTCTGCGGATTGAAAGCGGTCGGGGGCCAGTTCTTGCCACCCATGTTGCCCGGGCAGGAGACACCGACAGGGTTGTCGCGGCTGGGCGCCGTTCCTGGCAGATACAACTGCACCTGGGACTTGGGGTCATAGTCGAGCGGCCGGCCGGTTTCTGGATCCAGGCCCTTCGTCCACGTCAACTTCTTGACGAACTGGGTACCCCAGACGAACTGGCCGTTCGTCCGGTCGAGCGCGTACCCGAATCCATTGCGATTGGCGTGCAGGGACAGCTTCTTGTCGCTGTTGCCGACCTTGGCATCGACCAGGACGTGTTCGGCGACGGCATCGTAGTCATAGGGATCGTTCGGCGTGTACTGGAAATGCCATTTGACCTTGCCCGTGTCGGCGTCGAGGGCGAGCGCACTGTTCGTGTAGAGGTTGTCGCCTGGCCGGTATTCCGGATCCCAGTCCGGTCCGGGATTGCCCACGCCCCAGATGATCGTGTTGGTCGCAGGGTCATAGGAGCCGGTGACCCAGGTCGAACCGCCGCCGTTCTTCCAGGCGTCGTGACTGTCGGTCCACGTCTCGTGGCCGGGTTCGCCCGGCCCCGGGATCGTGTGGCGGCGCCACTTCTCTTCCTTGGTATTGAGGTCGGTCGCGGCGAGCCAGCCACGAATGCCGTATTCGGCGCCGCCGACACCCGTGATCACGAGATCCTTGACGATGAGCGGGGCGCCAGTGATCGTTTCGGCGATCGCGGGGTCCGCCACCGGACGCTCCCATTCGATCTTGCCGGTCTCCTTGTTGGTGACGATCAGACGTCCGTCCAGCGTGTGCGAGACGATCTTGTCCTTCCACAACGCGATACCGCGGTTGTTCACGCCGCAACAGGCGACAGCACCCGACCAGTCCTTGTCGGTCTCGGGATTCATCTTCCAGACGAGCTTGCCCGCCGCGCCCGTCGCATCGATCTTGTAGACCGAACCCCAGCCGTCGGTCACGTACATCATGCCATCTTCGACGATCGGCGTGCCTTCGAGGCCACCGTGCGGCCAGATGCCGCCGCCTTCGATGCCGCCGAGCGCCATCGTCCACGCCAGGCGCAGGCCCTTGACGTTGCCGGTATTGATCTCCTTGAGTGGCGAGAAGCGGGCGGCGTCGTAGTCCTTGTGGTGGTTGAGCCAGTTATGGGGTTCGCTGGCAGACTCGAGCAGGCGCTTCGGCGTGACCTCGGCGAATGCCGGGCTGGCCAGATAACACACCGATGCGGCGAGCAGCGCAGTCACTGCGCAGGCGCTTCGGTGTCGGGAAAACTCGGGGAACATCATGCAGGTCTCCTATGATTTTATGTATTGGCGTCGCCACGCGAAACTCGCCTGGCGAAAGTGTAGCCGGAAACTATTTCAAAGTCGGCATCCGCGAGCACGTTAACAAAGGCTTCATGATTTCTGCAAGCGCTATTTGCATTTCGACGCGGCCGGTGCGAGCGCCCTCGACGCTTCAGCCCGCCACGCCCGTTTCGACATCGGGGATCGGCCGTCGCAACGGGTCCGGTTTGCCAGCGGACGCGATAGCGCCGAGAATTGCACGACCAAGGGTCGTGGCAGTCCCCGGTCGCGGGTGTGCAGCCCGTGCCGGCCGAACCTGCTTTGCGAGACCCGCCAGGAAGTCGAGTAGTTCCAATTCAACTTGACGCGCGAATCCGGCGACCGGGCATGGTGGTCGATCCGTTCGCGCGCCTATCAACGGAGACAAAACATGGGCACTGCCTTCAAACCGATACGCCGGCACCTCGCGGGCCTGCTCCTGCTGACCGCTTCCCTTGCCGGCTTCGACGCGGCGACCGCGGCCGAGGACCCCGCCCAAGGCGACATTCGCAACCTGCGCATCGGCATGCGGGTCGACGAGATTCGCCAGGAAGACTACCGCAAGGTCAGTTGTGCGCTGGCCAGTACCGACAATTCGACGACGCAGGTCGATCTCGACGGATACGAGCGCTGCCCGACCGACGGGCGGGGCCTGATCCCGCTGCGACTGCACTATGCGCCGATCGAACCGTGGTCGCAGATCAGCGATCGATTCGACGGGACGAAGATCTCCGGGCATCCGGTCAATCTGTGGATCGACATCGACCGCAGCGGGCACCTGCAAGGCATACGCGCCGAAACCGATGCCGAGGCGAGCCGATATATGCGCAAGAAAGCATTCCTGCTCGGCCTGCGCGTCAAGGCCCGCTACGGCAAGGAGAACTGGTCGTGCGAAAGAAGCGAACCGAACGACCAGAAACAGCGCGTCGGGGGCATGTTCATCGATGAGATCTGCGAGAAGCAGCTCGACGGCAGGCGCCTGATCCTGCACACCAGCCTTTATCGTGCGGCAGGGCAGGAAATCAAGGAATTCGTCGGCGCCACGGAGTTGGAGATCCTTGGTTCCGGCATTCAATCGGTCGATCCGGCCGATCGTGACGCCGAGCGGCGCACCGCCTCCAACTCGGGTTGAGTACGGGGCCCATTGCGCCGTCGCGAGTTCTTCGAACGCCATAGTCGGCTCGCGACCAGACCTCGATGTGGCCTATCATCGACCGACTCTCGAGGAGGTCACATGAGCAACGCATCGGATCGCGCCACCCGGTTCACGTGCGAAAAGCGCCCCGCCACCGGGTCGCGCGGCGTCGTGGTGACGAATCATCCGCTGGCCTCGGCCGCCGGCGCCCAGCTGCTGCTCGAGGGC
>JBGSTN010000482.1:0-3088 GCA_041736455.1 Burkholderiaceae bacterium
GCGATGCCGCTCGCCGCCATGCCCACGACGACCGTGGCCACATAGGCATCGAGACCATGCCTCGCGGTGCCGGTCTCGACCTCGCTGCGGAATCGCATGGCCGCGTGTTGCATGCCCATCTTGGCCACACCCACCAGCAACGTCAGGATCAGACCGACGTAGCTGAGCAGGCCATACTGCTCGACTGTAAAGACGCGCGTCAGCACCGGAAACGAGATCAGGCTCGCGACGATCAGCAGCACACTCGAGCCGGCGTAGCGTGAAAGGTGACCGATCATTCGGGCGGGCATGTCGCGCCTTGCGCATCACGGCGAAGAAACAGGAAGTAATTCACGCGACGTAACAACGCGTGACGCCGATGGTAGCCGAGCAGTGTCGCTCATCCTCTATCATCCTTGCCACCACGCATTCCGTTCACGCTCCTTTCCATTCTTTTCGCTTCATGACGCACACGATTCTCGTCACCGGTGGCGCGGGCTATATCGGCTCGCACATGGTTCACCACCTCAAGGACGCCGGCTATCGAGTCAAGGTGTTCGACAACCTGTCGCGCGGCTTCGCCGACGCGGTGGATGCCGACGAACTGTTCATCGGCGACATCCGCGATGGCAAGGCATTGTCGGCCGCATTCGAGGCCTGCCGGCCCGATGTCGTGATGCACTTCGCGGCGCTCGCGTACGTCGGCGAATCGGTCGACGTCCCGGGCATGTACTACGACAACAATGTCGGCGGCTCGATCTCGCTGCTCAACACGATGCAGCAGCATGGCCTGAAGCGACTCGTCTTCTCATCGACCTGCGCCACCTACGGTGAGCCGCTCGAAGTACCCATTCCGGAATCGCATCCGCAGAATCCGATCAACGCCTACGGCCGCTCCAAGCTGATCGTCGAAAGCATGTTGCCCGACTATGCACGCGCATTCGGCATCGACAGCATCGCGCTGCGCTATTTCAATGCCGCCGGTTGCGACCCTCAGGGCCGGGTCGGCGAACGCCACGATCCGGAAACCCACATCATTCCGCTCGTGCTCCAGGCCGCGCTCGCGGTCATCGATCGCGACCCGAATCCGGAACCGCTGCGCGTGTTCGGTGACCAGTTCGCCACGCCCGACGGCACGTGCGTGCGCGACTACATCCACGTGACCGACCTCTGCGGCGCACACCAGCTGGCGGCACGACGTCTGATCGATGGCGGCACGCAGGGCTTCGAAGCCTACAACCTGGGCAATGGACTGGGCTACACGGTGCTGCAGGTCATCGAAACCTGTCGCAAGGTCACCGGTGTCGATATCCCCTACGAAATCCATCCGGCGCGCGCGGGCGATCCCGCCGTTCTGATCGGCAGCGCCGAACTTGCCCATCGGGTGCTCGGCTGGCAGCCGAAGTATCCCGCGCTCGAAGACATCGTCGCCACCGCCTGGAACTGGCTGCGTCAAGACGCCCATCGGTAGGCGATCACACCCAGACGCCGTTGCCTGACCGTATCACGGCGACACGCATCGACTATCATTTGCGCTCGCGCAAGGCGTGCGCGGAACAACGCTCGGGAATCGCACCATGTCGGACGTACTCGCAGTCATCGGCCTCGGTTATGTCGGCCTGCCCCTCGCTCTGGAGTTCGGCAAGGCATTCGATACGATCGGTTTCGACATCGCCAGGGGCAAGGTCGAAGAATGCCGCAGGCACATCGACCGAACGGGCGAAGTGGCGCCGGGGCAGTTCGAGGCCGCCAAGCGTCTGAGTTTCACGTTCGATCCGCAGGATCTGGCCCGCGCCGACGTCATCATCGTCGCCGTGCCGACGCCGGTCGATTCCGCTCAGCGCCCCGACTTCCGGCCGTTGATCGGTGCGAGCCGCACGATCGGTGCACACATGAAAGACGGCGCCATCGTCTGTTTCGAGTCGACCGTCTACCCGGGCGCGACCGAAGAAGTGTGTGTGCCGGAACTCGAAGCGACGTCGGGCAAGACCTGGAAGAAGGGCTTCTTCGTCGGCTATTCGCCCGAGCGGATCAACCCGGGCGACAAGGTCCACACGCTGCCCAACATCATCAAGATCGTCGCCGGCGACACGTCGGCCACAGCCAGGAAACTCGCCGAGGTCTACGGAACCGTCGTGAAGGCCGGCATCCACCTCACGAGCAGCATCCAGGTCGCCGAAGCGGCGAAGGTCATCGAGAACACGCAGCGCGACCTGAACATCGCGCTGATGAACGAACTCGCATTGATCTTCGATCGCATGGGCATCGACACACTCGAAGTGCTCGAAGCGGCCGGCACGAAATGGAATTTCCTGCCGTTCAGGCCGGGCCTGGTCGGTGGCCACTGCATCGGCGTCGATCCCTACTACCTGACCGCCAAGGCACAGATGCTCGGCTATGCACCGCAGGTCATCCTGGGCGGGCGGCGCATCAACGACGCGATCGGTCCCTACATCGCCCGCCAGACCATCAAGAAGATGATCACCGGCGGCAAGCAGGTGGGCGCCACCGGCATCACCGTGCTGGGTTTCACCTTCAAGGAAAACGTGCCCGACGTCCGGAACTCGAAGGTCGTCGACGTGATCCACGAACTCGAATCGTTCGGCGTCAAGGTCCATGTGCACGATCCGGTCGCCTCCAAGGCGGAAGCCGAGCATGAATACGGCATCACGCTGACGCCGTGGGAAGACATTCCGCCCGCCGATGCGGTGATCGTCGCCGTCAATCACCGTCAATACCTCGACATGCCGCTCGAGAAACTCACGACCAAGTGCAATCCCGGCGCCGTCTTCGTCGATGTGAAAAGCGCATTCCCGAAGTTGGCGCTGGCCGAACGCGGCTTCGACGTCTGGCGCCTCTGAGCCGCGCGGCCGACGCTGGAGGCAGCCACTTGTTCGACGAATACACGATGTCCGACCTGCTCCCGCCGCGGCGAAGGGCACGCGCCATGCCACCGAACATCGGCGTTCGCCCTCGAACATCATTCGCTCGCAGCGGCATGGGCTGGCTCGTTGCCGGCGCCATCGCGTTTCCGGTGGGTGCATGGGCAGCGGAGCCGGTGGCAGTGCCGCGGAGTCAGTCGAGCGTCGTCGCCGAACACGGCGCAAAG
>JBGSTN010000505.1:0-3809 GCA_041736455.1 Burkholderiaceae bacterium
CCGGCAGCGATGGCTTCGCTATCGCTGGCGCGATGCGTGATCGCGGTGTCGGCCGCAGGCGTCGTCACCATCGCGATGATCCGATGGCTGCGTCACCGGCTGGGTGGCTTCACCGGCGACACGCTGGGTGCCACCGAACAACTCGCGGAGATCGCAATACTGTTGGCGATGGCGAGTGCCTGAACACTCGATGACGTGCGAAGCTCCGATGGCGCCTGACCGTAGCGCCGAGCCTGGCGGTGGTGTTGCGACTGAACGCTGGCCGACGATCTGGGCGTGGCGTCATCCCCGACCGCCAGGTTGCTCAGGGCGCTGTATCGGCCGAACCGATCTGCCTGTCGATCCTCGCCAGGCGCGGCGCATCGCGCACCGCATCAGACACAAGGCACGCGAACTCGGTCTGCCCCGAGTGATCCACGCGTCGCCGCTCGCGCGCTGCCATGCCGTTGCGCGGTATCTGAAATCGTGGGGCTGGTCGATCCATGTCGACGAGGCGTTGCTCGAACTCGATTTCGGTGACTGGAGCGGGCTTCGCTGGGACGCGATCCCGCGCACGGAACTCGATCGGTGGATGGCCGATTTCATCGACTTCGTACCGGGCAATGGCGAAAGCCTGCGTGGGCTGATGTCGCGGGTGTCGAAGTGGCGTTCAGCGCATCGTTTCGTGAGCGAGCCGACGTCGTTCCCGGTAACGGGTTCGACAACGGCACCGACGGCACCAACGGATTCGGTGCCGACGACGATTTCGGAACCGACGCCGAACTCGACACCGACGCCGAACCCGACACCGAGGACGATTCGCGTTGCCGAACCGTTGCTCGTCATCGGACACGCAGGCTGGATGACGGCGCTGCGATGGCAACTCGATCACGGCGAACGGATGCCCACGCCGGCCGAGTGGCCCGTCGGGCCGCGCCACGGCGAATGCTGGGAACTGAACCTGAAAGCGCCTGGAAACGACTGAATCGAAGTCGACAGACGCTCGCCAGAAAGCGTCGAACGGACTAAAGAAGTGAATTGACGCGGCCTGCTGCCGCTGGCGATCCGGTCATCGTCTCTTCATGGACGGTGCCGGACCGAACGGAGATGCTGCGTCCGCATCCACACTCCGGCGTTATCCACCATGACATTCGAATCGGCCTTCATGCGGCGGTCCATCGCGACCGCCGTTGTGCTAGTACTGAGTACGACGTTCGCCGCCGGAGCCTCCGCCCGGCCCGCTCAAAAGGTTCCTGCGCAACAACCTTCAAGTGCGTTGAAGGTCGCTTCGCTCGCGGCGCAACCCTACCTCGAACCGCTGGCGGTGCAGCAGTTCTATGAAGCACGCGGCGGACTGGCGGCCTGGACTTCCGATGCCGACTACGATTCGCTGCTGCTGGCAATCGAGCGACTTGCCGATCATGGCCTCGATCCGCGCGAGTATCGGATGACTGAACTCACCGCATTGCGAGGCGACGCGATCGCCCGCGAACGGATCGCGACCGACGCCTGGTTCTCGGCTGCCGGTCACATGATGGATGGCAAGGTGAACCCGTTGTCGGTCGAGCCGAACTGGACGGCGCCACGCCGGTCGATCGATCTGCAGGCGAGGCTGGGCGAGGCATTGAATGGCGGCGGGGTGGCCTCGAGTCTGATCGGTCTGGCGCCGCGTCACCCGAGCTATCACCGGATGGTCGACGCGCTGCACCAGCTGCGCCTCGAGAGCCAGCTGCCCGACGCCACCAAGCAGTCACGCGACACCGCAAAGAAGATCGATCAATTGCGCGTGAACCTGGAGCGCTGGCGCTGGCTGCCGGACGATCTCGGCACCAGGCACATCAAGGCCAACATCCCGGAGTTCAAGCTCGTGGCGGTGGAGAATGGCGAAGTCGCCCGCGAGCACAAGATCATCGTCGGCAAAGTGCTTCGCAAGACGCCGGTGTTTTCCTCGGCCATCGAGTATCTGGTGCTGAACCCATGGTGGGAAACGCCCCCGCATCTCGCGCGCGCCGACAAACTCCCGGTATTCAGGAAGGATCCGGGCGCCGTGCGACGCATGGGCTTCACCGTGCTGGACCGCGAAGGACAGCGCGTGGACCCGCGCAACATCAACTGGCATGAAGTATCGCCATCCGCTTTCCCGTTCCGGCTGCGGCAGGCGCCAGGAGAACTGAACGCGCTCGGCAAGATCAAGATCATGTTCCCGAACCGCCACAACGTGTACCTGCACGACACACCGACGCGAGACCTGTTCGACAAGACGACGCGCCTTTTCTCGTCGGGTTGCATGCGCACCGAGAACCCGGTGGAACTGGCCAAGTGGCTGTTGCAGGGATCCGGCACCTGGGAAGGCGATGCGCTGGACAAAGCGATCGCCACCGGCAAGGTGCAGAACATCAGCCTCGCCGGAAAGGTTCCTGTCCACGTGCTGTACTTCACGGTGGTCGATGGCGAAGAGGGCGGCGTGCAGTTCCTGGCCGACGTCTATGGTCGCGACAAAGCGGTGCTGGACCGTCTGGAAGCGGCATCCGTCGCATCCCGGATGCCGCTCGGTCGGGTGGTCTGATTCGGGCTGTTCGTGAAGTCTGATCGGCGCCGTTCCCGAACGAAGATCGGGGCGGTTCCGGCACACTGATCGGGCCGGGCCGGCGGCAAGGCCCGGTCAGGACCAACAGGAAAAAATAGAAAGAATCGGAAAACTTTACGCTTGGCCGGACGAGGTAAAATGCCGGCCATGAATATCTCCGACCTCAAACCAAATACCCGCCTCCAGCCCCAGCCGATCTCCACGGACGTCTTGCTCGAAAAATACGCCAAGAATGGCGAAGCGAGCATCGACGACGTCCGCCGCCGGATCGCGCATGCCCTGGCAGCCGTCGAACCGCAAGCCGACCAGCGCGCCTTGTGGGAAGACCGATTCTTCGATGCGCAGGTCGCCGGTTTCATACCGGGCGGCCGAATCTGTTCCTCTGCAGGTACCCAGCTCAAGGCCACGCTGATCAACTGCTTCGTGCAGCCGGTCGGTGACTCGATTTCCGGTGATGTCGGCGCGCCCGGCATCTTTCCGGCACTCAACCAGGCGGCCGAAACCATGCGCCGCGGCGGAGGCGTCGGCTACGATTTCTCGCCGTTGCGCCCGCAAGGGGCACTGGTCAGCGGCACGGCCAGCCGTTCCAGCGGCCCGCTCAGTTATATGCAGGTCTTCGACAGCATGTGCCGAACCGTCGAGAGCGCCGGCGCACGACGCGGTGCACAAATGGGCATGCTGCGCTGCGATCACCCCGATATCGAACAGTTCATCCATGCGAAGGACACGGGCGAACTCAGCAACTTCAATCTGTCGGTCGCGTGCACCGATGCCTTCATGCGCGCGGTCGAGGACGACGCGGGCTGGCAACTGGTCCATGCCGCCAGGCCATCGGCCGACGTGATAGAAGCGGGCGCACACCAGCGTGCGGACGGGCTATGGATCTATCGCGAAGTCCGTGCGCGCGACCTGTTCGATGCGATCATGCATTCCACCTACGATCATGCCGAACCGGGCGTGATCTTCATCGACCGGATCAACGCGGACAACAACCTCGGCTACTGCGAGACGATTGCGGCGACCAACCCTTGCGTGACCGCCGACACCTGGGTTGCGACCGAGGACGGGCCGCGCCAGGTGGCCGAGCTGATCGGACGTCGGTTCAACGCGGTGGTGGACGGCGTCAGCCATCCGGTCGCGAGCGAAGGCTTCTTCGCCACCGGCACTAAGCCGGTGGTGGAACTGCTCACCCGCGAAGGCTATCGCCTGCGCCTCACCGCCGATCACCGCGTGCGCTGCGTCG
>JBGSTN010000516.1:0-2332 GCA_041736455.1 Burkholderiaceae bacterium
GCGGCGGAAGGTGCATTGGGAGAGGAGGCGGACGGGGTGCCGGTTCGATCGGGTGCGACTTGTCGCGGAGTCCGATCAGGGAGTGCGGCAGGCGCGTGCGCGTTTCGCTGGTCGACGCGACGGACCGCCCCGGTGGCTGCCCCCGAACGATGTCGCGACGCGCTGTAGATCGGATTCCTCTTCACGACTGTTTCTCCGACGGGGGGCAAGGCCGGCCAACTATATATGAGATGGACGGACTTGGGCGAGGTCGCCCATCTGCACGTGGGGCGGACGTCGGCAGCAGCGGCGACAGTCAGCGAGTCGTGTGCAGCAGCGTGAGTGGCGTATCGGCCAGTTCCGCGCAAAGCGCGGCGAGATTCGTCGCCTGATGGGCAAGCAGACGGGCACCATGCTGTGCGCTGGCCCTTGATGCATCACCACACACGCCGGCAGGGTTTAGATCCTGCGCCATCCAACCGAAACCGACCGGCTTCTCGATACCCAGCAGGCGATGCGAATCACGCAATGCCGCGCCGAGCGATGGAAAGTCGGCCAGCCGTTCGCGCCTGACGAGGTCGGGTCGCAGATGAAGCATCAACGAAGTCTCGATGGCGCCGCCATGCAGCCCGAAACTCCGTTCGTCTTCATCGAACAGGCCCTCGGGCTTGCCCAGTTGCCCGACGTTGGCTCGGGCCACCAGCATGTCGTGCCATGCGCGAAGGCGTACGGCCGCCTGATCGACATGGCCGCGCTGTCCACCGTGGGTATTGAAGATCACCAGCTTGCGAATGCCGGTGCGTCTCACGGCCTTGCCCAATGCGACCCAGGTAGCGACCAGGGTGCCCATCTCCTGGCTGAGCGTGCCGGGAAAGGACTCGTGTTCGATACTGTCACCGATGGTTTGTGCCGGTAACACGAGCACGCAGACCGAAGGATCGAGCGCTGCGAGCATCGCGTCGACGATACCGGCGTTGATCGCAGCGTCGGTACAGAGCGGCAGATGAGGCCCATGTTGCTCGCAGGCCGATACCGGCAGCAGTGCCACCGTTCGTTGCAGATCGAGACGCGCGAAATCCGTGGTCGCGAGATCCTGCCAGTACCCACTGGCAACAGGAGGCGGCGCGGGGGTATCGGCGAGCGTGGCAGTTGAACTCATCGTACGGGTATTATGGCGCACCCCCTTCGCCGATCATCGATGACGCTTCCGCCTCCCCAGGTTTTCGCAAGGTCTTTCCCGTCGCGACGGCCAGACACCGCGGTCGAACCGTCGTCCGCGCAGACTGCGATCGTTGCCGGCGCAGTCGGGCGAATGGGCGAAGCACTGCTCAATGCCGTACTTTCACGGGGTGGTTACAAGTCGGTCATCGCGCTTTCGGATCGCGTGGTCGACCTGGGATTCAAGGGTCTTTCGGCGCTGCCGCTCGCCGAGATCACCTGGGCACGCGATCTGTTCATCGTTCTGGCCGGCGATGATCATCTGGAAGAGCGATCGTTTCACGGACGCGATGCGCCGTTCGTGCAGATCACGACCGACAACTATCGCGAACTGACCGGCGCCGCAGACCGACTGGGGGTTGCGCGTGTCGTGCTCATCGCGCCGGCACCACTGTGGGAACAGTTCGGCGATATCCATCGCGGGCTCGGTTCGCCGATCGAGCGTGCTCTGGGCGAGTTGTCGTTGCAGCGGCTCGTCGTGTTACGACCGCTGCGCGCGCCGACGTCCGCCGGCCGGTCGATGATGCAGAAGTTCGTGCATTTCTATCTCAGCATCCAGATGCTGATGGTGCCGCGATCGATTCCGACACTCACCTCCGACCAGGTGGCGCGCGCGGCAATGAACCAGATGGCGGGCGATCAGCCGGGAGTGACGGTATTGTCCGCCAGCGAGATCGCTCAGGCGCTCGCTTTCAGACCAGCCTCGGGATAGAGTTCCTGCAACACGTTGCGAATGATCGCGGCGATCATCGGTTGCAGACGTCTGGCCAACGCGTCGCTGGTCGCCGAATCACGGGCCATGGTATCGCGCGCCTTCCAGGTGCTGGTGATCACCTTGCGTTCGCGTTCGACTGCCGAACTGACGCGCGCCTGCCAGTGTTCGGGATACTCGGATCGGGCCCAGTTGCCGCGACCGCGGCCGAAATGAATCACCGCAAGATAGGTGAGGATCGCATTGATCAACCGGACTTCGAGGATCCCGTCCGACCACTGAATGGACGTCCGCTCCGTGCCGCGCACCATGTTGTAGCCGCGTGCGAGTCCGGCAGCGCCTATCGCACCCAGGATCGTTCCGGCCAGCATGCCCCCGCCCATCGTGAAGCCGCCGGTCGCGAGATCGGCCTTGAGGCCGGCC
>JBGSTN010000156.1:0-5018 GCA_041736455.1 Burkholderiaceae bacterium
ATACGCGCCTGCCGCGGTATGCGCGCGGCAAGGTGGGTCGTGTCGCCATCGTGCATGGTGCGCATCTGTTCGCCGATGTGCAGGCCGGCGGAAGCGGCCGGCCGGTCGAGTGGCTATATTCCGTGGCATTCGACGCGCACGAACTGTGGGGGCCCGATACGACGGCTGGTGCCGTGCATGTCGACTGCTGGGAGCCGTATCTCGAACCGGCATGACTGAGAGCGACCATCCGCCTTTCGATGCGCCCTGGCAGGCCGAAGTATTTGCACTGGTCGTCGCGCTGAACGAGGCGGGCCATCTGCGATGGCGCGATTGGGCAGAGGTCTTCTCGCGTCAACTGGCCGCTACCCGGCTGGACGATGAAGAGACAGGTTCCGTCCTGCCGGCAGGCGGTGGTGCCGATGGGCGCGACGATGGCGATGAAGCGCGTAATGCGCGTTATTGGCGGGCCTGGCGGCTCGCTCTGGAATCGATCTGTCGCGAGCGCGAATGGGCAGGTCCGCTGCAGCTGGTCGCGCATCAGGAGGCCGTACGAGCCTATCGGCGGCGCCTTGCCGTCGGATCGATGTTTTCCATCGGCACGACCGACGCGACCGGCACGACCGACGCGACCGACGCGACCGTGTTGACCGGCACGACCGGCATCTAGTTGGCCGAACGCGCAGTGCCCCACGCGCGGGCCGTTGCGGCACACGCCTGCACGAAGCGAGGTCCGCGATAGATCAGCCCCGTGTAGAGCTGCACGAGATCGGCGCCGGCATCCAGTTTCGCGCGGACCTGATCGACATCGATGATGCCGCCGACGCCGATGATCGGGAATCGGCTCGGCAGCACTCTTCGCAAACGCGCGACGACCGCCGTGGCGCGACCTGCCAACGGCCGTCCGGAGAGCCCGCCGCCTTCTCGTGCATGGGGGCTGGCAGCGACGTAGTCGCGCGCAACGGTGGTGTTGGTGGCGATCACGCCGTCGATGTGGTGAACCACGAGCTGCTCGGCGATGGCATCGATGCCGCCGTCATCGAGGTCGGGTGCGATCTTCAGCAGAAGGGGCACGTGGCGGCCGGTACTCGCCTTCAGGCGTTTGTTCTCTGCGGCCAGGGCGCCGAGCATCGTCGACAGTGCCTGCGACTGTTGCAGATCACGCAGGTTGCGGGTGTTCGGCGAAGAGACGTTGACGGCAATGTAGGACGCGTGGGGATGGCAACGTCCGAGGCAGGTCAGATAGTCGTCGATCGCCTGTTCGTTGGGCGTGGTTGCATTGCGGCCGATGTTCAAGCCCAGCACGCCGCGATAGCGGGCACGCCGGACATGAGCGATGAAGCTGTCAATGCCATCGTTGTTGAAACCGAACCGATTGATCAGCGCTTCGTGTTCGGTCAATCGGAACAGTCGCGGTTTGTCATTGCCTGGCTGGGCGCGCGGCGTCACCGTGCCCACTTCGATGAACCCGAAGCCGAGGTTCGCCAGTCCGTCGACGTGCCTTCCGTTCTTGTCCAGACCCGCCGCCAGTCCGACGCGATTGGAAAAGCGCAGGCCCATGAGATGCACGGGATCGGCGATATGGCGGCAGCCCATCAGTCCGGCTGCGGCGCCGGCACCAGGCAGGTCGAGCACAGACAACGTCAATTCATGGGCTCGCTCGGGAGCAAGGCGAAACAAGAACGCGCGTGCCAGTTGCCAGGAAAGGTCGTCCGCCCGGTCGTCGAGCCAGGTGGTCACGTGGTCGACTGGGGCGGGAAAGGTTGCCACGTCCCGTCGATCATGACTTCAGCGGGCGAGAAGTTGATCTTGTAGGCCATCTTCGCGCTTTCCTGGATCCAGTATCCCAGGTACAGGTAGGGCAATTTGAGAGCGCGGCACTGGGCGATCTGCCACAGGATGTTGAAGGTGCCGAAGCTCGCACGCTGCACATCCGGATCGAAGAACGTGTAGACCGACGATAATCCGTCGTTGAGGATGTCGATGATCGACACCACGCGCAACACGCCGGTTGCATCGCGAAATTCGACGAGCCGGGTATTCACCTTGCTCTGCAGCAGGAACTGCGCGTATTGCTCGCGACTGTCGTGATCCATGCCGCCGCCAGCGTGGCGGCTTGCCTGGTAGCGCAGATAGAGGTCGTAATGCTCGGGTGAGAAGCCCAGCCGCGCGACCAGTGTCGTCAGATCGCGGTGGCGGTCGAAGGCGCGACGCTGGCTGCGCGATGAAGCGAAGGTGTCGATCGGGATGCGCACCGGGACGCAGGCCCGGCAACCGTCGCAGTGCGGCCGATAGGTAAAGATACCGCTGCGCCGGAATCCTGCCCGGACGAGCTCGCTGTAGATGTCCGCATTGATCAGGTGATTCGGGGTGGCCACCTGCGACCTGGCCTGCCGGCGCGGCAGATAGCTGCACGGATACGGTGCCGTCGCGTAGAACTGCAACGCCGAAAAAGGCAATTCCTTGAGATGTGTCATGCGGCAGGAAACGCGATTCTGTCGGTGCTCATGGCAGACCAGTTCGGCGGCGGCGCAGTGGTCAGGCGATGCAACTGCGCAAGAAACTCGCTCCGTGGGATCTCGGCTGCGCCCAGCGAGGCAAGATGGCGAGTGTTCTGTTGGCAGTCTATCATGGCGAAACCGAGCGGTTCGAGTAGTGCCACGAGCGCCGCCAGGGCCAGTTTGGATGCGTTCGGTTCCCGGGCAAACATCGACTCGCCGAAGAACATCCGCCCTATCGAGACGCCATAGAGCCCGCCGATCAGACGCGGTGTCGGCTGACTCTCCGGATCGGTACGCCATACCTCGATCGAGTGCACATGCTGACGGTGATGCAGTCCACGATAGGCGCGCTGCATCGCGGGCGTGATCCAGGTGCCGTCCTGCCCGCCCCGCGGCGCGGCACAGGCCGCGATGACCGCATCGAACGCCTTGTCGAGTGTGATGAAACGCGAGCCTTCGTGAGCCCAGGCGCGCATCGTCTTGCGCAACGATCGATGCAGACGAAAGTCTTCGAGACGCAGCACCATGCGCGGGTCGGGACTCCACCACAACACCGGCTGGCCGGCGCTGTACCAGGGAAACATTCCCTCGCGGTACGCCTCGAGCAGACGATCCGGGGTGATGTCGTGGCTCGCCGCAATCAATCCTTCCGGCCAACGCGGCTCGTTGTCCATCGCGTTGCCTCGAGCGACGGGCGGCGCGAGCGGGAGCGTCGCAAGGCGTGGCAACGGATCGCCGGGTTCCAACCAGACGGGGGGCCAGTCACCCGACGAGGCAGCCATGCGCGGTTCAGCCGCCCCGAAGCCGCGCGGCGTATCGAACCTCGTCCTCATGGACGACGAACTGGCCGGCGCGGCGGTCTTCGAAGTACCAGCGCAAGGTCTTTTCGACCGTACGGAAAGCGAGGTGCTCCCAGGGAATCGTCTCTTCGGTGAACAGTGCAGCCTCGAGTGTCTCGGGGCCCCAGTCCATGCGCTCGCTGAGCATTGCTGCCCGATAGAACACATGGACCTGTCCGACGTGCGGGACGCTGAGGATCGAAAAGACTTCACCGAGCTTGAAGTCGATGCCGGCCTCCTCGTTGGTCTCGCGTGATGCACCTTCGGCGACGGTTTCCTCGTTCTCCATGAATCCCGCCGGCAGCGTCCAGAAACCGTAGCGCGGTTCGATGGCCCGTTTGCAGAGCAGAACCCGTTCATCGAGTACCGGAATCGTGCCCAGCACGAGTCGCGGATTTTCGTAGTGGATCGTGTCGCAGGCAGCGCAGCAGTAACGTTCCCGGTTATCACCGGCGGGCACTCGCAACGCAACGGGGGCGGCACAGTTCGAACAGAATTTCATGGTTGGTCGCGTCACGGTAAGGGGCTCGATACGGCCCGATCGAACGGACATTATCGCAACCCCTGGCGTTTAGTCCGTCAGTCCATTTGCTTTGTGCATGGGCGGCGCTATAATGCCGGAATCAGACGCGGGGTGGAGCAGTCTGGCAGCTCGTCGGGCTCATAACCCGAAGGTCGCAGGTTCAAATCCTGCCCCCGCAACCAGATTCCGAATCGCCCGGGCAGGGCTGATCAAATCAGACAGCCGCCTCGTCCGCTGATTGCCGCCACGTCGATGGCCGCTCAAGGTACGGGCTCCGCGATTCATCTTCGAGCGATTCAACCACCGCGGACTCAACACCCGCGTTACGTCGTATCGGGACATACGGCGATGTGCTTATCCGGATCTCAAAGCCGGAAACCCTGAAGATGGCGGCCCGTCAGGGTCAAGCTGCTGTTGCGCACAACCCTGGCCCGGCCCGTTCGCCGTTGCCCGGCGATTTCCGACTGGATTTCCTCAATGAATACGACTGACGTCAAACGTGTCCTCGAAGCGGCGCTGTTGTGCTCGCCCGAGCCGCTTTCGATGAACCAGATCCGACGCCTCTTCGACAACGAATATGGTCCCGAGCTGTTGCGGCCTGTCCTCGACGATCTCGCCGCCGACTGGTCGCAGCGACCGGTGCAGCTCGTTCCGGTGGCAAGTGGCTGGCGTTTTCAGTCGCGGCCCGAGTACGCGGCCTATATCAATCGCCTGTCCCCGGAGAAGGCACCGAAGTACTCGCGTGCGGTGATGGAAACCTTGGCGATCATTGCCTATCGACAACCGGTCACGCGCGGCGATATCGAGGAGATCCGCGGCGTGTCGGTTTCCGCGCAGATCATCAAGACCCTCGAAGAGCGTGGTTGGATCGACATGATCGGTCACAAGGAAGTGCCGGGTCGACCGTCCCTGTTCGGAACGACACGGCAGTTCCTCGATGACCTGGGCCTTCGTTCGTTGAAGGAACTGCCGTCGATCGAATCATTGGGCGAGGATGAGTCGGCCGACTTCTTCAGTGAGCAGGTGCTCGCCTTGACCAGTACACCGGGCGAAGTCGTCGGCCGTGACATGGCCGATCCCCATCCCGATACCGACGCGGACGGCGACGGCGACGGCGACGGCGATAGGGGCGTCGATGCGGGCGGGCAAGTGCCTGCCGACGACGTCGAGTCGCTC
>JBGSTN010000570.1:0-3150 GCA_041736455.1 Burkholderiaceae bacterium
TGGACCAGTTCGCTGTCGAGCTGGTCCAGCTCGAGTTCGGCCTCGCGTCGCCCGAGCGTGGCCAGGAGTTGGCCGGCCGTCACGCGATCGCCCGGACGGGCCGACACCGATTTCAGATAACCCGCGTCGAACGCAGCGACCTCGCGTTCGATCGCACCTTCCAGTCGCGCATTGCTGGTGATCGGTTGCTGAAACGGAATGAACGCCGCGGTCGACAGCATCGCGATGATCACCACCATCGCCAGACGCATGCGGTGCAGCGCGTGTCGCCCGCGACGCCAATCGCGCCACTGGACATGCAGACGTTCCACCGTCCGGCTGGCAACGGACTGCCGTTCCCGCCAGGCGAGTTGCAGCAGACGGGCCAAGGGCGCCAGCAGCTTTTCGAGCAGGCGCAGCAGGGCAAGTGCACGTGCCGATCGATCTTGCTGATTGATGGCAGGGTCCCGTGCAGGCAGTTCCACGACCACTGCGCCCAGTACCGTCTGGTCGATCGCGACGGGGACGGTCAGCACGATGCTCGACGACAGGGTGGCCAGCACCCGGTGTGCCGCCACGATGCGTCGAGGACCCTCCGGATTGATGCTGGAGAGCGAGACCTGTTGGGCGATCGCCTCGTCCATGGTGGCGACGAGTGCGCCGAGCAGATTTGCGCTCAGGCTGCGCACCGGGCCGCTGGATGTTGCCTGGGGCCGGCAGGTCGAACCGGTGACCCAACCCAACGTCACGCGCGACGCCTTGAGTACGGCGGCAAGACGAATGCAGAGCATGTCGGCCATCGCGGCGAAGTCGGATTGCGTGCAGATACTTCGATTCAGCTCCAACAGCAGAACGGCTGAATCGAATGCCGCCACGGCGCGTGGACGCGATTGTGTTGCGCCGGGAATCGGCGCGGAACGCATCTTCCGGACCAGCATGCCCGTCGTGTCCGATTCGACAGGGCCACCCGAAACAGGGTGGCCCGAAACAGGGCGATTCGACCCTGTTCCGTTCGGGCGACCACTGACTGGCTCGTTCAGGAGGCTGGTGGACGATTCGCTCAAGATGCTGGATCCGGCTGGCGCGACGCGCGGCGAGTCGTCCGCAGCGTTACCGTTGATCTCGCGAGTGTGCGCTGGCATCACCCGGCGCAACGTAGCGGCGAGCCGGTTGACCGACGAACGGGGAGGGACCGGGGATGGATGGATCAGCCGGTGGGAACGCAGAACAACCGACTTGTCTTTCGCCGCAGTTGCGCGAAAAGTCAGTTACCCGTTCGTTGGTAGACGCGGATGCGATCGATCGCGAGTTCGGCCTGGGTCGATGTCGCGGCAACCGGTCCTTCGACCACCAATGCCACGTTGAGACTCGCGACGTTCCCTTCGCTGCCGTCGCCGGTGACCCAGCGGTAGTTCTCGCATGCCGAGGGAACCCCGTTGACGAACCAGCACAGATGACCGTCGGTCCATTCGACGCCGACATGGATCCAGCGTCCACGCAGTGAGTCTGCGACCGTATAGCGGCGGGCAGCCACGTCGAAGCCCGCCCCTGCATGAGTATGTTGCGGCAGACCGGTCGACGTCTGCTTGCCGTCGACTTCGCTCGTATGCCTGATCGTCGCCGCGGTATTGCCGTTGCCATCGAGCGCTGCATCGAAGACGCTTGCCGACGGCGTGGATTGCAACGTGCCGTCGGCATTCGCTGCCGGCACGATCGAGAACACTGCCCTCATGCCTGGCGTTTCGGGGAGCCTGACCCGCGCGGTGACGAAGTAGCTCTGCAGATACGCCGGCACCCAGGTGAGTTTGCTGCGCAAGGCGGCGGATTCCCATGCCGTGCCGGCATCACCCGTGGCACGGGTAGCGAGTAACTTCAGCACCCCGTTGCCCACTTCATGCAGGACACGCCCGGCACGGTCGGTGTCTCTGAACCGCTGCAAGTCGGTATCGGCGACCCGGTCAGCCGTACCCGAACCAGGCGGCGATGCACAATCGGGATCCGGCCCCTGCAACGGAGCCCCCCCGCCACCGGCCCATCGGGTACACCAGATCGTCCGATCGAGTGTCGGCCCGTCGAAATCGTCGGCGAATACCGGCGCAAAGCCCAATGGTTCGTAATCGTCGGCGGCATCCGCTGCAGGGCTGGGCAACGGCGCCGGTACATTGCCCTGGGGTGCCGGCGTGACGGCCAGAACCGTCGATCCCGGCGAGGAAACGAAACGGCCGTCGCCTTCGTAGATGCGGATGTGGTCGATCTCGACAGCCGTCGGCATCCGCGAGTCGTCGATTCCACCGCTGCCGGCCCACGGGCCACCGATGGCCAGGTAGGCGATCAGCGTCGCCGGATTGCCGGGTCGATCGTCATTGTCGGACCAACGATAGTTCTCGCAGGCGGTCTTCAGGCCGTCGACGAAATAGCAAACGCCGGTCGACGACCATTCGGCACCCATCTCGACCCAGCGATTGCGCAGGCTGCCGGCGGCGGTGTAGATGCCCCAGGTGGTATTGAAGCCTGGTGCGGCGTAGGTCCATTCGGGCTTCCTGCTGTCGGTCTGCAGCCCGCGGACCTGACCATGCTGCGTGACGGTGAATACGGTATCGCCCTGACCGTTCAGCGCGCCTTCGACAATGTCGATCTCGGGGGGCCATTGATTGCTGCCCGCGGGTTCGAGCGACGGAATGAGAAACAGCGCAGGCCAAGTGCCGAGCACGTCGGGCATCTTGATGCGCGCGGTCACGTAGTAGCTTCGTTCCGGCGTCGCCTTGAAGACCGCTTTCGAGCGCAAGGCCGCCGCCGCATAACGCGTGGCGTGGTGGTCGAAGGAATTCGTCGCACGCAACCGGATCGTCCCGCCGGCGACGACATGCAACGATTCCCCGTCGGGATCGATTTCTCGAAACCGCTGGTTCTCCGTCACGTTCGCGTAGTCGCCGAATCCCTGCCCGAGCCAGCGCGTACAGGTCGAATCGGGTGTTTCGAGGACGAGTCCGCCACCCCAGGGCATCCGCGTGCACCACATGCTGCGGTCGAGCGCGTCGCCATCGAATTCATCGGCGAGAAACAGTGTGTCGTAGCCGGCCGGACGGAAGTCGTCGCTGGCCCCGGCTGGTCGCCGCTGCGGTTCCACGGGTGCAGGACCGACCGGCACGTCCAGCGGCTGACGCACGCGTT
>JBGSTN010000118.1:0-2944 GCA_041736455.1 Burkholderiaceae bacterium
CGCACGGTCGGCACACGCAACGCGCCGATCCGTGCGAGATCGGCACGCACGTCCAGACGGGTCTGGACGCGCACCGGAATCATCCGGCCATCGACGAGAACCTTGGCGAGCGCCGCGTCCACATCGCCTATCGTGGCGACGCGCACCACGTCGGCGATCTGGCGTGTCGTCACCCCGAGGCGGGCAGCCTCTTCTTCGCGAGGCGTGACCTGGACCTCTGGGCGCGGCAGTGCGCCGGTGGCGCTGACGTTGGCGAGCAAGGGTTCCGCGCGCATCCTTCCCTCCAGCAGCGCCACCGCCTGGTTCAGGTCGGCGTCATTGTCGGCGAGCAGATTGAAGGCGAGATCGCGTTCACCACGATCGTTGAGTTTGTAGGCGCGCACGTCGGGAACCTGCGCGAGACGCTCGAACACTTCGACTTCGACCAGCGACTGGGCTCGCGTACGGCCCGGATTCTCCATATGGGGAAGCAGCGGCCCGACCAGCGGCAGGCGCCCAAGACCGTTGACCAGCGTGCGAACGATCGAGTGGTCGAGCCGCTCGAGCAGGATCGATACCGATGCACGTCGCACGTCGCGGTCGCCGGTGGGCGACGATCCGCCCAGCACGAAGACGCTTTCGACCCCTTCGACGTCGCGCAGCACGCGACGCATCCGCTCGGTGGTCCGTTCGGTATCTTCCAGCCGGGAACCGGGCGGCAACTCGACGCTGACCAGGATTCGCGACACGTCCTCGGGCGGCATGAAACTGCCCGGTACCCGGCTCATGAAGTACACCGACAACATCAGTACGAGCACGGCCAGCACCAGCGTGACATACGGGTGATGGAGCGAGTGGCGGATGAAGCGTGTATAGCCCTGCATGATCGGGCCACCCTCCACCGATTCTTCGTGAGCATCGCTCGTTCGCATCAGGTAGGCGGCCATCATCGGCGTGATGAGCCGTGCGACCAGCAGAGAGAACATCACGGCCACCGCCACCGTGAGGCCGAACTGCCGGAAATACTGACCGGGAATGCCCGCCATGAACGACACCGGCACGAAGACCGCGATGATGGTGAACGTGGTCGCGATCACGGCCAGCCCGATTTCGTCGGCCGCTTCGATTGCTGCCCGATAGGGAGTCTTGCCCATCCGGATATGCCGCGCGATGTTCTCGATCTCGACGATCGCATCGTCGACCAGGATGCCGGTGGCGAGCGTGATCGCCAGGAAGCTCACCAGGTTCAGCGAGAACCCGAGCTGGTCCATGATGAAGAAAGTGGGAATCGCCGACAGCGGCAAGGCCACGGCCGAAATCAGCGTGGCGCGCCAGTTCTTCAGGAACAGCAACACCACCAGCACGGCCAGCGAAGCCCCCTCGATCAGCGTATTCAACGCGGCTTCGTAGTTGCCGTAGGTGTAGAACACCGTGTCGTCGACCGGGGAGATCGACACCTCCGGATGCTGTTCACGGATCTTCGCGAGCGACGCCTCGACCGCCTCGGCGACACTCACTTCACTGGCTCCCTTGGCCCGGAACACGCCGAACGTGACGACCTCCTCGCCGTTGAAGCGAGCGAAGGTGCGTGGCTCCTCGTTGGTGTCGCGGATCGTGCCCAGTTCGGACAGGCGCACGAAACGTCCGCCGCCGGCAGCAATGGTCGTAGCGGCGAGGCGCTCGGCAGAGGCGGCGTCGCCCAGCGTGCGGATCGCCTGTTCCTGGTTGCCGACCGAACCGCGCCCCGCACCCACGTCGGCATTGGTCGCCCGAACCTGCCGGCTCACGTCCTGCGCGGTGAGCCCGAACGAGTTCAACCGGTCGGGATCGAGTTCGATGCGGATCTCACGGTCGGCGCCGCCGTAACGCTCGATTCGCCCGATTCCTCGTTGCCCCTGCAGGGCGCGCTTGATCACGTCATCGGTGAACCACGACACCGCATCGAGCGACATCGCCGGCGCCCGGACCGCGAACGTCATGATCGCCTGGCCCTCGACATCGATGCTCGACACGATGGGCGCTTCGACCTCGGCGGGCAGGTTGGCGCGAATCTGATCGATCGCGTCCTTGACGTCCTGCACGGCCTTGTCGGTGGGTACCTCCATCCGGAACTCGATCACCGTCGACGAGATGCCGTCATTGATGGTCGAGACGATGTTCTTGACGCCGGTCAGGCCCGCAACGGAGTCCTCGATCTCCTTGGTGACCTGCCGCTCGATCTCGGCCGGGGCAGCGCCCGACTGGGCGATCGTGACCAGCACGAGAGGCACATCGATATTGGGAAAGCGGGTGACCGGCAGTTTCGAGAACGACTGGATGCCGAGAATCAGCAGGATGACGAACGCGAGGATCGGCGCAATCGGATTGCGGATCGACCATGCCGAGAAATTCATCGTGTTGCCCCCGCGGCAACATCGACGTCGCGCACGGGTCGGATCCGGTCACCATCGCGGACGAAGGCGCCCGCCCGCGCCACGACCGTCGTGCCTTCGATCAGGCCATCGAGAATCGCGATCTGGCCACCATCGCGTACGCCGGTGGTAACGGGCACGCGCTTGACCAGACCATCGTCGACACGCAGGACGGTCGGACCAGCCCCACTGACGCCCAGCGCCGAGATCGGCAGAACCAGCGAGGTGTTATGGGCCACGTCGATGACGGCGTCGGCGAACATGCCCGCCCTGACGACGCTGTCGACCGGCAACGCGATTCGTATGCGACCGAGTCGCGATGTCGCATCGACCGTCGGCTCGACCAGTCGCACGGTTGCCTCGATAGGCGAGGCAAGGCCCGCCACCTGGACATGGGCAGTCTGCCCTGCAACCACTCGCAGCAGTTCTCTTTCGGCCACATCGGCGCGCACTTCGAGTGCATGGTCGCGCATCAACACGAACATCGGCTCACCGGCGGCCGTCGCGATCGCGCCCACGCGGGCATTGCGCCGGATGACGGTACCGGCGACCGG
>JBGSTN010000651.1:0-2236 GCA_041736455.1 Burkholderiaceae bacterium
CTTGCGTTCGCTGCCGCTGCGGGCGGCAGCATCGACGAGTTGCTTTCTGGAGTCGGGATTGGCTTCGAGGAAGTCGGACCACCACGCCCCGACGTCCGCGCCTGCATCACCGGTTTCGCAGCGCAACAGCATGAAATCGTAGGCTGCGCGAAACCGCGGGTGCTCGATCAGGCGATAGGGGGACTGCCCGTTGCGCTTTTCGAAGCGCGGTTGCAGGGTCCAGATCTCGCGCATGTCGGCCGCGTAGCGCTTCTGGATCGCGAGCTGCGTCGCCTGTTCGTCGATCACCGAGTCGATAGCGGTGAACAATGCCGGCAAACGATGTTCGCCGGCGCTGACGCCTTGCACCCACCGCTTGTTGACTTGTTGCCACAGCAGCGTCGCGAACAGGAATCCCGGCGATACGGTCTTCTCCTGCCGTATCCGCTCGTCGGTGCGAGCCAGCGCGGTGCGAATGAAGCGTTCGCCGTCCGGCTGTCCGAGGATCACGTCCAGCATCGGCAACAGGCCGTCGTGCAGCCCCGCCTTGCGCAATTCATGAAGGCATTCGAGTGCATTGCCGCAGGTCAGCAGCTTGAGCATCTCGTCGAACAGCCGCGCGCTGGGCACGTTGGATACCAGCGGTGCGAGTTCGCGCATCGGTGCGCGGGTGGCGGTTTCGACCTGGAAGCCCAGCTTGGCGGCGAAGCGGGCAACGCGCAACATGCGCACCGGATCCTCGCGAAATCGTGTCGCGGGATCACCGATCATCCGCACCACGCCCTTCTTCATGTCGCTGACGCCGTCGTGGAAGTCGAGCACTTCGTCGGCCACCGGATCGTAGTAGAGCGCATTGATCGTGACATCGCGGCGCGCCGCATCTTCGGGCAACGTTCCCCAGGCGTTGTCACGCAGCACACGGCCGTGGTCGTCGGTCTCGGCGTCGGTCTGCAAGGCCCGGAAGGTCGAGACTTCGATGGTCTCGCGGCCGAAGATCACGTGAACGATCTGGAAACGGCGGCCGATCAACCGGGAACGCCGGAACTGCTCGACGACCTGATGGGGCGTCGCATCGGTGGCGACGTCGAAATCCTTCGGCCGCTTCTGCGCGAGTGCGTCGCGCACACCACCGCCGACCACGTAGGCCTTGAAGCCGGCCTGCTGCAAGCCTTCGCAGGTGCGCAAGGCAGCGGTCGATATGTCGTCGCGGTGAATCCCGAGGTCGGCACCGCGATAACGTCGCACCCGATTTCCGGTACGGGAGGTGCCGGCCGGTTTCGCCCGACTCAGCAGGCGCCCGATGAACTTACGAATCAACGCGATCTCCGAACAGGTCCACGGTCGGCCAATGGCGTTCCGCGGCGACGAGCGCCAGGCGCGCATCGGGGTTGACGACCGCCGGATCGGTCACCACTTCGAGCAAGGGCAGGTCGTTGATCGAGTCGCTGTAGAAGAAGCTCCTTTCGAAGTCGGCCAGCCGCCTTTGCATCCCGGCGAGCCAGGCGTGGGTCCGAGTGACCTTGCCGTCGCGAAACGACGGAATGCCGGTGTGTCGGCCCGTGTAGCGGCCCTCGCCGTCGAGCTCGAGCTCGATGGCGATCAGATGCTCGACACCGAATGCGCTCGCGATCGGCGCGGTGACGAATTCGTTGGTGGCGGTCACGATCGCGCACAGGTCGCCGGCACGACGATGCCCGTCGACCAGTGCGCGGGCGCTGTCATGCAAGTGCGGCATGATGCATTCGGTCATGTACTGGCGATGCCATGCGTCGAGCTGGGCGCGGGAATACTGCGCAAGCGGCGCCAGCTGGAAAGCGAGGAATTCCTCGATGATAAGCTCGCCGCTCTGGTACTGGCGATAAAACTCATCATTGCGGCGCGCATGCTCGGCGCCGTCGATGACGCCTGTACGGGCCAGGAATCCGGCCCAGGCATGGTCACTGTCGATCGGCAGCAGCGTGTTGTCGAGATCGAATAAGGCTAGTCGCATGGGTAACCATCAAGTCTATCAGGCGTGCGCCCCATGTCCGCCGTTTCTTTCGAAATCGTGCAGCAGCCGCAACGATATGGGTCGCCTGGTCGCCAAGGCATATCGATCCAGGGCGTCCAGATAGGCCAGCAGCCGTCGGATATCGCGGTCACGATGCGCCAGCAGCCAATCGAAGACCGGGTCCGGTGGCGGCAGGCCTCGGGCCAGCGCGTGGCGGCGCAGCGCCAGCTTCTTGTCTTCGTCGCTGAGCAGTTGCAGCCCGATCAC
>JBGSTN010000722.1:0-5540 GCA_041736455.1 Burkholderiaceae bacterium
GTCACCTACGACTGCACCTGGCAGGACCTGAGCGGCGAACGCTCGGCGACGCGCCGCACGCTGAGCTACGAGCCGGCGACCGTGCGCCTGCTGATCGATGGCGAACTCGAGTTCGACAAGGGTTTCGTCTACGATTCGAGCTTGCATGAATATGTCGCCTCGCGCACCGAGACCGTCGGCACGGCCATGGTCGAGACACACGCCAAGGTCGACCGCTACCTGAAGCCGAGCTACTACCGACGCAAGGCGATGCAGCCGGACTACCGTTACGAGCAGCTCGAGTGTTACCTCGGCCTGTCGCCGCCCGGGCCGTTCATCAACGGCATGCCCGACTCGCTGGCGCCGACGCCGGTGAGCTGCAGGCGAGTCGTGACGACCGGCGGCACCAACGGTCTCGCGTATTCGGATACGGGCCCGGTCGCCTCGACCTGGTCGGTAGGAGGAAAGGTCTTTCGTGCAGTGAGCGACAACCCGGTCGACGACACGATCACGAACGCCGACTTCTGCTTCTGGTCGCCCGACAGCAATGGCCAGACGTTCAGCGCGATCGTTCCGATCGACAACGGTGACGTGGAATACCGCTACGACACCTCCGGACACCATGTCGATCATCCACGCACGCTGCGTGTCGATTCGGTCGGCAATTTTCTGTGGTGCAACAGCATGGACTACAGCGGTAACGCGACGCTGGCGGCTTGCGGAACGGCAACGGCGTCGCTGCCGACGATGCGCGTGACAATGCCTTCGAGACAGGAATTTGCCTCGTCGACCTGGGTCACGATGGTCGATGCCCGCGGTAGACATGGGTCGGGCTATGCACCCACGGTCAGCGATGATGGTCGCGTCGTTGCCTGGCTGAGGCGGCCTACGAGCAGCTTAACGGGGCTGGTTTCGCTGGTCGTCGATCGCCGCGATGGCAGTGCCCCCGTCGTTGTCACGGGCAATGCCGATGTCGAGCTTGCACGGCTGTCGGGAGATGGCAATCGGGTCGCGTTCGTCAGCGCCGCCACCAATCTGGTGGCGGGTGACGACAATGGCGTTCCCGACCTGTTCCTTCTCGAGGTCGCCACGGGGTCCGTCACGCGCATCGGTCCGGTCCACAAATCATACGACCCCTCGCGTTGCACCGACTCGCAGGACTGGCGACGTCTGGCCACGATCAGCCGCAATGGCAACGTGCTGGCCTGGGTGAGCACGAGCGGCAAATCCCTGGAAGACTCAGGGGCACGCCGGATCGCGCTTCGCGATGGTGCTACCGGTGCTGTGCGTGAATTTGCGGGCAATGGGACGAGCTTCGATCCGAGCCTGACCGGCGACGGACGTTATCTCGTGTTCGCCAGTACATCGACCGACCTCGTCAGCGACCCGGGTGGAGGCATCTTTCGCTATGAACTGGCAACGCAGAAACTCGAGCGATTGATTGAAGGAAAGACGCTGCGCGCGCCGACGCTGGCCGAACGCGGGACGATGCTCGCCTGGGGCTCATGCGAGTCCGAGGGTTACGGGCTGTCCATCGCGTCGCTCGACACGGGCAAACGGTCGAGAATCGTCGTGCATCCGGTGCAGGATCCGATCGATTCGTCCGCCCGCTTCGTCGACAATGATCGCCAACTGGTGTTCATGCTGCCGTCGTTCGTCACGGGTCTGTCGACCTATTGGCAGAACGCGATCGTGTTCTACAGGACCGATACGCAGTCGTTCGAAGTCGTGAACCTGCCACACTGGTCGAACGAGTATTCCATGCCGGGTGTCACGGCCGATGGGCGCACGGTGGCGATCTCGATGTCGTACGACGATGACGAGCGTGATCGCAGCGATCCCGTGATCGCGGATCCATCGACGGAAATCCGATTCGATTACGACGCGTATCTGCTGCATCGGTGAGCCGATGACATTTCCGCGCCGTGCCTGTCAGTTCGATGCTCGCGGGGCAGCGCATCCAGCCTGGCTCGGGAAGAATGTCTTTCAACGTAGCCGCGATGAATGCGCAGGCGCCGTCACCTGAATTGGCATTGCGACCGACGGTCGCGCAGTCGAGACTTGTGGCGGGGATCGGGGGCACGGGACAGGTGCCGTTGGTCGGAATCCTCGCCACAACACCGGCATCGCATGACGACGCTGGTGCAGGAGTCGATCACGATGCGAGATCCACAAAGCCTTCGCCGAACACTGCCGCATCGGTCGTTGCTCCCGCGTTCTCTGGTCCGCATGAGCTTGCTCACCGCCGTCACCGTCGGTGCGGTAATCGGATGTGCATCCCCACCGACCACCGAGGTAGACAACTATGGCGTAGCCGCACGGGCTGAGGTGATCACGTGTACGAGCGCGAATACGGTGCGCGCCGAGATCGTTGCGCTCGAACAGGCCTACGCGCTGAACCGGTTTGGTGCGTATGTCCCGGCCGGCATGCTCTACGCCCTCAAGCGCGATGTGGTGGCACTGGATCCGAAACGCGGCGCGCCCGGACCGGGCAATGCGCGGCTTCGCCAGGACAAGCGGCCGCGTCCGCTGGTGCTGCGCATGCATGAACGCGGTTGCCTTCAGGTGACCCTGCACAACTGGATGTCACCCACATGGGAGGAGGAGGGCGGAGAGCCGCCGGAACCGACGGTGCTCGTCGGTGAGCGCCGTGAGCCGGGCGCACCTGCGCATCTGGTCGATCCACCCGGCACACCCACGTCACGCGAGTTGAAGCGACTCGGGAAGACTCACCGCGATGCACCTCGAACCCGCAGTGCGTCATTCTTCGTGACAGGTCTCGACGCCCGTGTCCCTGCCGATTGTCCAGTCGACGCGATCTGCGGCGGCGATGGGACCTATGTCGGGCTCAGTGGGCGGCAAGGGACATTCTTCGACTTCCGCACTTCGGACGAAGTGCGGTCCGCCTACGGCACAGGTTCCCTGGTTCAACCGGGACAGACGTCGGTGACACTCTGGTCGGCGCCACACGAAGGGACGTTCTTCGCGCATTCGATGGGCGCGCCCGTCGGGGGCGAGGGCGATGGCGGGCAGATCGGCCTCGGGCTTTTCGCCGCGGTCAATGTCGAGCCGCCGGATTCGATGTGGTACAGATCACAGGTCACGCAGCGCGAGATCGATCAGGCACGACGCGATCTCCCGGGCGACGATCAGCGTCGACATCCCTATGCGTCGATCGACTACGACCGGCGCGCCGCGGGCAAGCCGCTGTTGGCGATGCTCGACGATGGCGAGATCGTCGCGAGCGATCTCAATGCCGTGATCGTACGCACTGCTCGACAACTCGAGCAGTGCAACGCGCGCCTGAAAGACACGACCGCCGACGGCCAGCGTTGCGAGCCGTCGTTTCGCGAGTTCACCGTGATCATGCACGACGAGGTACACGCCGTGCAGGCGTTCCCGGAACTCGACGACGAAGACAATCCGCTGTCCTACATCAAGGACGGCATGGGCATCAACTACGGCGTGTCGAGCATGGGCTCGACGGTCTACGCGGCCAAGCCGCAGCGTGGTGTCGGGCCGGCGGCGCAGTGCGCGGAATGTCGCGCGGAGGAGTTCTTTCTCAGTTCGTGGGCCAATGGCGATCCGGCGCTCGTGCTCGAGTGGGACGATGCCGGCAAGCGGCCGATCGGCGCACGATATCCGGACGATCCGTCCAACGTTCATCACAGTTACCTGGGCGACCCGGTGGTGTTTCGAAATCTGCATGCCGGCCCGAAGGAAACCCACGTCTTCCATCTGCACGCCCATCAGTGGGTGCTGGATGCGAGCGATCCGAACTCGACCTATCTCGACTCGCAGACGATCTCCCCAGGCGCGACGTTCTCCTATGGCATCGAGTTCGGCGGTTCGGGCAACCGCAATTTCACCCCTGGCGACTCGATCTTCCACTGTCACCTCTATCCGCACTTTGCTCAGGGCATGTGGGAGTTGTGGCGTGTGCACGAAGTATTCGAGAACGGATTGCACGCCGGCATCTATGATCCGGCGAAACCGATCGGCCCTGGGAACGACCCGCGAAGTCGTTCGCTGCCCGACGGCGAGGTTGCCCAGGGTATTGCGTCGCCGGCGATCGTTCCGTTGCCGGGCGTCGCACTGCCGCCAGTGGCGAGCGCGGCGTTTCGCGGCTATCCATTCTATGTGCCCGGCGAAGCAGGTCATCGTCCGCCGCAACCCGCGCTAGACATGGATGTCGCAGACAGTAGCTACGTCGACTTCAGCGAGGAACCGGCGGACCCGGGTCGGATCGCCAATGGCGGCCTGCCGCGTCACGTGATCGAGAGCGGTGAATTGCACGCGCTCAACCGGTTGCCGGTGGGCAGCACGGCTTATCGGGAGGTACTCGATGCCGCGCTCGCCAAGGGCGGTGACGCGGCAGAGGTGATCGCGCGGAAAGTGGAGCGCGATTTTCCGCTCGCGTTCCAGGCGCTTGCTGCCGAGTGGGATACGGTGAAGCTCAAGATTCTGCCGCACAGCGGCACCACCGACGAGAAAGCGGCGATGAGCTTCCACGAGGGTCGACTCACGCTCGATGTGCCGCTGGCACAGGGCCGTCTCGAACCGGTTCCGGTCGACTCCGCGGAACAACCGGCGCCGAGCTGGTGGACGCTCTCGACCGCGTACCGCACGGCTTTTTCCGCGACCATTCCTGGCATGGCCACGCCGACGGGAAGTCCGCTTTTTCGCGTCAACGGTCGCAGCCGCGTGCCGGGTGCACCCTATGCCAATCCATGTCCGGAGTCGGCGCCGTTACGCGACTATCGCGTTTCCTACATCCAGACCGAGATGACCGTGAACCGGCACGGCTGGTTCGATCCGCAGGCGCGCATTGCGATCCTGGACGACGACGTGAAGGATGTGATCGACGCGGACCGGCGCACGCGCTTGCCCGAGCCCTTGTTCTTTCGCGCGAACTCCGGCGACTGCATCGACTTCAAGTCGTCCAATCTGATTCCGAACGCACTGAATGCCGATGACTTCCAGGTCTACACGCCCACCGACACGATCGGCCAGCACATTCATCTCGTGAAGTTCGACGTCACGTCGTCGGATGGATCCGGCAATGGCTTCAACTACGAGGACGGGACGTTCTCGCCCGACGAAGTGCGCGAACGGGTTCTGGCGAACAATCGGACGCCGGGGTCGACGCGACTGTCGCTGAAAGCCCATCCGCTCTTCTCGCCCGGTGGCAGTATTCACGACGCCGCGCAGCGCGATCCCTATTTCGCGGCGCTGGCCCGGCAAGGAGCATGTCCGCCGCAGAAAGACCTGAGTGACCACGAATACCAGGTTGCACTCGCACGCGATCATCCGTTCTGCGGTGCGCAGCGCACCACCCAGCGTTGGTGGGCCGATCCGATACTCGTGCGCGGCGGCCCGAAGAAGGGCAAGGACAACACGCTGCGGACGGTCTTCACGCACGATCATTTCGGTCCGAGTTCGCATCAGCAGCACGGTCTGTATGCAGCGCTCGTGATCGAGCCGGCCAATTCGGTGTGGCGCGCGAATCCGCCGGCCGATCCGTCCGCGCGCGCGTCGCTGCAAGCGTCATGCACGCAGGC
>JBGSTN010000808.1:0-7672 GCA_041736455.1 Burkholderiaceae bacterium
GAGTTGGTCGCGGATCTCGCCGGACCCGGCCGTTTCGGACTCGACATCATGGGCGGCCTGATGCGGGCGAGGATCGAAGTCGGGCTCCTGAGGTCACGCGGCACCGGTGAGCCGGCACAGATTCTCGACGGCATGCCGCTCAAGCCGCGCGCCACGGCAGCAATCCTCGCCGATTCCTGGAATGCGTCAGGCCCCCATGGCGATGTCTGGTCCGTCCACGCGCGCGTCGACAAGGGATGGCGTCTCGGCCGCGGCATCGAAACCACGATCAATGCCGCCTACACGCCGACCAAGCTGGCCATGCGCTTCATGCACGGACTGCAGGTCGAGGACCGCGCGCTCGACTTCAACTACCACGAGATCGACATGGACATCGTCCCGCCGGACCGAACCCCCGCGACCGCGAGGCAACAGCCATGAGCATGCGGTGGCGACCTCTCGATCGGCATTTCGCGCTTCGGCTGTCCGAGATTCTTGCGATCTGTCTTGTCTCCGGCGCTTCCGGAAGCGCCGCCATCGCGCGCCACCCGGTTCTACTGGAGGATTGGCCCGACGGTCTGACGACGGAGCTCGTCTCGCGGCATCTCACCCCGGAAGGTCGGACGCAATGGGTGCGCCGATTCACCACCAGCCAGACGACCGATCAGGCAGCGCTGGAACTGACCAGACAGGCAGGCGCGCTGCACGAATCCAGCAAGGTCGTCGAAGACGTGGCGGCTGGCTGGCGCGTGCTGTCTTTTTGGCATCGCGCGCATCTGATCGTGACGCAATTGCGTAGTGGCAGGAACGGCAGCGTTGAAACCGAAGGGTTGATCACGGTCACGTCGTTCGTCGGGAACGAATTGCCCACCACCGATCAGGCGGTGCGATTGCCTCGCTGGTGGCCCCGGATGAACGAGCCCTGGTCTCGGTTATGGCGCGACGACGACCGGCGTGTTCTGACCGTGCTCGGTTGGATGGACGGCAGTCTCGACCTGGCGGAGCAGCGTTTCGTCGATGCCGCCAGCGTTCCCGGACTGCGATTGACGAATCGCGCGCGCGCAACGGTCGATCGGGGCGGGTTGCTGTTGATCTTTTCCGGTCATCGGATGGAGTTGACGTTGACCCTGACGTCGCAGGGCGATCGCACCGGCGTGGTCGCGCATCTCTTGGAGCTTCAATCATGAGACTCACGTCTGAAGTTGGACATGCCATGGTCGAATACGTCGCAGTCTGTACGCTGGTGGTTCTGGCCGTTCTATGGGCAGACCCCGACGTCATCGACAGCTTGGTTGCGGCGTGGACGATCCGATACGACGCTTTCGCGGCAAGGTTGGCTCGACCATGAGGCTTCTGATCGACGCACTGCGGCGTAAGCGGCAATGGGTTCTATGGGCCGCGGCGGCGGGATTCGGCATCGTGGGTGTCGCCGGGACGCAGGGCTTCATTGCCGAGCAACTCGAGGCCGAGCGGACACGGCTCCAAGGGGAGCACGCGCCCGTGCGTGTTCTCGTCGCCGGCGCCGACCTGCAACCGGGCACACGGATCGACGCGGGATCGCTGGCGGTTCGCGAATTGCCAGCGCGTTACGTCTCCGCCTCGGCGATCGGTGAGGCGGACTACGACCAGGTCGAAGGCCAGGTGCTGCGGGTCGCGATGCGAGCCGGGGAACCGGTTCTGGCGACCGCCATCGATGCGCCCGAACCGGGTTTCTCGGATCGGGTGCGTCCGGGCATCCGTGCGATGACGATTCTCGTCGATGAAGTGAACTCGGTATCGGGGATGCTGCGACCCGGTGATCGAATCGATCTCGTCTTCTCCGCTCAGGCACCTGGCGCGACGGCCAACGCCGGCGAAATCACGACGCCGCTGATGCAGGACCTGCGCGTGCTGGCCACTGGAAAGGAGGCGAGCGACACCAGTTTCCGCCGGACGACGAACGGTGCATTCACTGCAATCACGGTCGAGGTTTCGCCTGATCAGGCACAAAAGCTCGTCCTGGCACAGCGCAGCGGTCGCCTGACCGCGCTACTGCGCAATCCGGACGACCGCAACCCGTTGCCTGCACGTCCGCTCGACGTGTTCAGCCTGCTCGGCATCGAGCGCCCGGTCGGTGTCGCGACCACTCGCTCGATCGAAGTGATCGTCGGCGGGCAAGGGGCGATCGACCAGAACCGGGAGTCCGGTCGACAGGTGCTGCGTTGAACAAGCGCCCGATCCGAAACGATAGCGGCCGATGGTCTGTGCCGTTGCTGACACTCTGCCTGGTCCTGCCAACCGGCAGTGACGCGCCTGCCGCGCAGTCGGACGATGCGCAGCGCCAATCGGCAACCGATCGCGAGTATCGAGCGAGCGAGCCGCTGACCGGAGAACCGGTTGTCGATGTGTCTGCGGCGCAGTCCTATCACCTGACCCTCGTCATCGGCCACGCGCAGGTTCTCGATGCGGGACCGGTGCGGCGCATCGCCGTCGGCAACGGGAAGGTCATGCAAGCCACGGCAATCGATGCCCGTCAAGTGCTCGTCCTGCCGGAGGCGGTCGGCCAGAGCACCTTGCATCTCTGGCCCAAGCGCGGGCCGATGCGCCGCTATCTCGTTACCGTCATTGCCAGTGACACCGTTCGCAACCTCGAGCAGGTACAGGCAATGATCGGCGTTGCCCCGAACCTGGGCGCGCGCCTGGCCGGTGACGCCGTCGTCATCGAGGGCGACGCACTCAATGCCATGCAGAAAGCGCGGGTGGCTGCCGCCGTCGAGCGAAACCCGGGCATCGTGAATCTCGCGACCAGTGAAACCGGCGAACGCATGATCGCGATGGATGTGCGCATCGTAGAAATGAAGAAGAGCGCGTTGCAGCGCATCGGCGTGCGCTGGGCAGCGGCTGCTCGCGGGCCATCGTTCGGCGTCGTCGGGGATTTCCATCGCAGTGGCGCACTCTCCGCACCCGACGTGGCGATGGCCGCAGGGGAGGTCGTCCGAGCAGCGGTCTCTCCGTTCGCCTCGGCGCTGAGCCTGGCGACGTCGATCACCTCCACACTCGATTTCCTGGTCAGTCGTGGCGAGGCCGTGATCCTCGCTGAGCCAAGGCTCTCCTGCCGCAGTGGCGGTTCGGCGCGATTCGTCGCTGGTGGCGAATTGCCGATTCCGCAATCGTCCGGCCTCAGCGGCAACTCGGTCAGTTTCAAGGAATACGGTGTCAAGTTCGATTTCTCGCCAACGGCCGGGCCCGGCGGAATGATCGCGGCGCGCATTGCAACCGAGGTTTCATCGGTCGATTTCGAAACCATGGTCCAGGAGGTGCCTGGTCTCATCAAGCGTCGCGCGGAAACCGAAGTGAACCTGCGCGACAACCAGACGCTGGTGATCGCAGGGTTGCTCAGCGAGAATGCCGCGCGTCGTGTCGACCAGCTCGCCGGTCTGGGCGATCTGCCTATCCTGGGGCCACTGTTCCGTTCCCGTGACTACCGCTCCCAGAAGACCGACCTGGTCGTCTTCGTCACGCCGCGCTTCGTCGATGGCGACATCCAGCTGCCATCGGAACCAGCGGCAGTCGTAGACCGTGCACACCGCCAGCTCGAGCGGTTGCGAATCCTGGAGTAGATGATGGCCAGCATCTGTATCGAGGCACCGGATCTTGCGCGAACAGTCATCGACGTCGTCTCGTTCCCGTGCCGGATAGGGCGCCGCAAGGCATGTCACCTGATTCTGCCGAGTTGGCGGGTGGCGGGGTTTCATGCCGAGATTCGCCGCAGCGGCGATCTGCTGACCGTGGTCGATCAGGGCAGCCTCGGTGGTACCTGGATCAACGGCGAGCGCATCGTCGAATTCGGCCCACTCACTACCGACGACGAAATCCTGATCGCCGGGTTCAAACTCCGCCTGCAGTCGATCGCTGGCGCGATCCCCTCGGCGAACGGCGCGGGCGGCGACGGTGGCAAGCCGGATACTTTGCTCGATCGTGCCGGGCCTTCGACGTCGATCGACGGCTTCCAGGGCGGCGGAACCGGGGATGTCGTCGACGAAGTCCTCGACATTCGGCGGCGTCTGCATAGGTTGTTGCTGTCGCGGATGGATCTGCGCCGCCAGGAGATTCGCCACCTCGACACGAATCAGTTGCGGACACAGGTCGAGACCCACCTCGATGCGATCATCGCGGACCAGGCCGACATCGCTCAGCGAGAGGATGTCGCCGAGTTGCGGCTCGCGGTCGTCGACGAGGCGATAGGTCTCGGTGTGCTGGAGCCGCTGCTCAAGCGTGCCGACGTGACTGAAATCATGGTCAACGGCACCGAGCCGGTCTACATCGAAACGGCGGGTAGGTTGCAGCGAACGGAATTCCGATTCAGCAGCGTCGCTGCAATCGAAGCCGTGATCGAACGCATCGTCAGCCCGCTGGGGCGTCGTATCGACGAGGCCTCGCCGATGGTCGATGCACGTTTGCCCGACGGCTCGCGTGTCAACGCGATCGTCCCGCCGCTGTCGATCCGCGGACCAGCCGTCACGATCCGAAGATTCAACAAGCGTCGCTTCGCGCCGGACGACCTCGTCGGACTGAACACGGCGTCACCGGCCATGATCCGATTCCTGCTCTGGTGTGTGGGCCAACGTCGCAACATGATCGTTTCGGGCGGCACCGGCTCGGGCAAGACCACCTTGCTCAACGTGCTGTCGAGCGTGATCGGGGCCGACGAGCGCATCGTCACGATCGAAGATGCGGCGGAATTGCGCCTCGATCATCCTCATCTGGTCAGTCTGGAGGCCAGGCCGCCGAACAATGAAGATCGCGGCGCCATCTCGATCCGCGATCTCGTGCGCAATGCGCTGCGCATGCGACCGGATCGGATCGTCGTCGGTGAGTGTCGTGGCGGCGAAGCGCTCGACATGCTGCAGGCGATGAACACCGGTCATGACGGCTCGCTCACAACGGTTCACGCCAACAGCGCGCGCGATGCACTGGCGCGCCTGGAAGTGATGGTCCTGATGTCGGGTGTCGATATTCCCGTGATGGCGATCCGCGAACAGGTGTCATCGGCGATCGACATCATCGTCCAGCAGCAGCGAGGCCGGGACGGCATCCGTCGAATCGTCGAAGTCGTCGAGGTGACGGGCATGGATGGACCGACCATCCAGACCCAGCCCCTGTTCCGTTATGCGGGCGGCGGGCGGTCAGGCTATTTCGAATGCTGCGGCAACGTGCCCACCTTTCTCGACGTGCCGGCGGGCGACACGATAGATCCTATCCGCGAGTTGTTCGGACAGTCGTCATGACACTGCCGGCCTGGGTGCTTTCCGTCATCGTCTTCATCGGCATGATGCTGGCGTTCGTCGGCGGACTGGCTGCGCTGCGTCTGCTGTACCTGCGCTATCGCGAACGCTTCGATCGGACCGTCGGCGCGGAACTTCGGGCGGCGTTCCTCTTCACCAGCGTTGCCCGCCTGTTCGTGGTCAACCTGGTGGCAGTCGTGGTGGGTGTGATCGCCATCATCTGGTCGACCGGACAGGTTCTGCCGGCTGTCGCGTTTGCATTGGCGGTTTCGGTGGTGCCGCGTGTTTCACTGCGCTGGCTGCGCCGGCGGCGGCTGTTGGCGTTCCGCGAACAGATGCCGGAACTGCTCAGTCTGCTGGCGGTCAGTCTCAAGGCGGGTGCGAGTCTCAATTCGGCGCTGGCAGACCTTGCCGACCAGATGCCGTCGCCGGCGCGTCAGGAAATCACGATGGTCCTGCGCGAACAGCGCATGGGTCGTCCACTCGACAGTGCCCTCGCATCGCTCGAATCGCGCATGCCGGTCGAGGAAACGATGTTGCTCGTCAGCGCATTGCGCCTCGGCATGCGGGCCGGGGGATCGATGGCATCGACGCTGCAGACCCTTTCCTCGGCAACGCGACGGCGCCTGCTGCTCGAGGCGAAAGTGCGTGCGCTAACGGCGCAGGGTCGGATGCAGGCATGGGTGATGGGCCTGCTGCCGTTTGCCGTCCTCGCTGCGCTGCTCGTGATGCAGCCCGAGTTGACCGATCTCTATTTCCACACGGCGCCTGGAATCGTGCTGCTCGCCGTCGTCTGCTTCCTGCAGGTCGTCGGCGCGTGGGTCATCGCGCGAATGGTTGCGGTCGAGATCTGACATGGCGATCTTCACCAGCATGCCCGTGTCGGTCTGGTTGTTCACCCTCTGCCTCGGCATGTCGGTCATGCTGGCGGGCATGCTCATCGTGCAGGCAATCGCATCGCCGAGCGCCAGTGTCGTCTCAGCGGCAGAGGGTCCCGGTCGCGAACCGGCTCCGCCCTTCTGGCGCCTGGGTTGGCGGTTGATCGAGCGGTTCGCCCCGGCCTGTCGTCGGCTCGCGCCCAGCGCCTTGCAGATCCGGTTGGCGGGACAGCTTCGCGAGGCCGGAATGGAATTGGCATTGTCGCCTGCGCAATTCATCGCCGGTCGACTGCTACTGGCGATGCTCGCTTTTCTCACCGGCCTGCTGCTTTTCGGACCGGACTCACCGGTGGTGCTCGTGATGCTGGCTGCGATGGCGTGGCTGTTGCCGGGCATCCGTCTTGGTGAGCGCGTTCGGCAACGACGTCAGCGCTTGCGTCGCGACCTGCCGGTCGCACTCGATCTGATCGGCCTGGGCGTGCAGGCGGGCATGACGACTTCGCTGGCGATCTCGCTGGCCATCGAGCGTGGTCCGCCTGGCCCGCTTCGTGACGAATTCGCCAGGGTGATGCGCGAGGTCAAGGCGGGTCGTTCACGCCAGGAAGCGCTGCGGGCGATGTCCGAGCGGTACGCGGTACCGGGTCTGCGTCACGCGATCGCCGCAATCCTGACGGCCGAGAAGCAAGGGGCCGACCTGAGTCCGGTGCTGCAGGCCCAGGCCGGCCAGCGTCGCGAGGAGCGCTTCCTCGACGCCGAACGCCGCGCGATGCAGGCCCCAGTGAAACTGCTGTTGCCGCTGGTGCTCTTCATCTTTCCCGGCACTTTCGCGATTCTCATGTTTCCCATCGTCATGCAGGTGATAGCCGATGGTCTGCTTTTCTAGTCAGGGAGTGTCTTCATGTCACTGAATAAACCAGAAGCCTTTTTCGGTTACACGTCGTCGAACCGTACGCCGGTCGCCATCGGTCGGGTAATGTTCATCGTGAGTGTGCTGTTGCCTGCGATGCCGACTGCCATCGCACAGGTCGATGGCTCATCGTCTCCGATTTCATCGACCGTCCGTCTCCCGGTAGCACCGAGGGTCCAGGCCACCGTACCGCAGGAGTCTCCCGACGCTCACCCCGGCGTCGAGGAAAGCCTGTCGGATCCGCGGTCCGGCAACGCGATGCAAGGGGCCGAACTCAACTACCGGGCGCGTCGTTACGACGTGGCACTCGAACAGTTCGGCGTCATCGCTGCCATGCAGGATCATCCGTTCGCCTGGCTGCGCATCGGCAATATCTGGCATCGCCGCGGCGAAGTCGGCCAGGCATTCGATGCGTACACGCGAGCGCGCGACGCGGCGAGCACCTCGCAACGCCTGAGCGGTCTGCGCGACAGGGCCACGATGAATCTGGCGTTGCTGGGCCTCGACCAAGCCCAGATCGCCGTGGAGGAGATGCACACGGCCAGAGCCGCGGCACCCAGCCAGCAATGGCAGCAGGAAGTGACCGCGCGCCTGGACGAGTTGCGCGCCGGTCTGCCCGCCAGTCAATCCGTGCCATTGGCCGG
>JBGSTN010000821.1:0-5922 GCA_041736455.1 Burkholderiaceae bacterium
CCCCGCCGCACCGGCACGTCGCCTGCTTCAACTGCGGCACCTTGCTGGCGGCGAGCGGCCGACATCGGGAAGCGGTCGACTGCTACCGGCAGGCACTTGCCATTTCGCCCGGGTTCGCCGAGGCTCGGCTGAACCTGGGCCATCAGCTCGAGCATCTCGATGACGCCGATGCAGCGCTGGCGCAATGGCAAGTGATTCGCGATCGTGCCCAGGAGGCGACGCTGGCGCTCGAACATCGCCTGCACGCGATCAACAACAGCGCGCGGCTCCTCGAAGTGCTGCGGCGATACGACGAGGCCGAGCATGCGATGGTCGAGAGTCTGTTGCTTTCGCCTGATCAGCCCGACGTGATCCAGCACTACGTCCATATACGTCAGAAGCAGTGCAAATGGCCGGTCTACCAGCCCGTCGGCGAAGTGACGGTCAATCAATTGATGCTGGGCACGTCCGCACTGGCAACCCTGAGCGCGACGGATGATCCGGCGTTGCAGCTGCTCGCGGCCTACCGTTTCGTCAAGGACAAGTATCCGCGCAGCGCCGCTGCGCCGCTCTTCGATGCAACGCGTCGGCCGCGCGAACGTATCCGGATCGGCTATCTGTCGGGCGACTTCTGCATGCACGCCATGGGATTGTTGATTCCGGAATTGCTCGAGTTGCACGATCGAAGTCGATTCGAGGTCTTCGGATTCTGTTTCAGTCGCGACGATGGTTCCCCGTTGCGAGAGCGTCTCGTGCGGGCGCTCGATCACCATGTTCGCATCCATACGCTCGACGATGCGCAGGCCGCGAAGCGCATTGCCGAGGCGGAGATCGACGTGCTGGTCGACCTGCACGGCCTGAGCAGCGGGGCGCGCCCGGGCATTCTCGGGCGACGCCCCGCACCCATCCAGATCGGCTACCTGGGACTGCCGGCGACATCGGCGCTGCCTGGCGTCGATTACATGATCGCGGATCCCTATGTGATGCCGCCGGCGCTCGAGCCGTACTGTACCGAGCGACCGATGCTCGTCCCCCATTGCTATCAGGTCTGTGATCGCCAGCGCCCGGTCGGTCCGATTCCCACGCGGGCGGACTGCGGTCTGCCCGACGACGCGTTCGTCTTCTGCTCGTTCAACAACAACCACAAGTTCTCGCAACCGGTGTTCGAGAGCTGGATGCGGATTCTGGCCGCGGTGCCGGGCAGTGTGCTCTGGTTGCTCGCCGACAATCGGTGGGCTCAGGAGAACATGCTGCGATGTGCCGACCGATACGGGGTACATCGCGATCGGATGATCTTTGCACCGCGCGTCGTGCCTGCCGACTATCTTGCCCGGTTCGCCGTGGCCGATCTGTTTCTCGACACGTTCCCGTACAACGCCGGCGCGACGGCCAGTGATGCCCTGTGGATGGGACTGCCCATCCTGACTCGATCGGGACGGACCTACATCTCGAGAATGGCCGGCAGCCTGTTGACCAGCGTCGGTCTTCCCGATCTGATCACCGAGACCATCGACGACTACGAGCGCCTGGCGATTACGCTGGGCCGAAATCCAATGCGCGTGGCTTCGTACAGGCGCTACCTCGTCGAGCACGGCCGGGAATCGAAGTTGTTCGATGTTCCGGCACGCGTCCGGGACATCGAGGCCGGATACGAACGGTTGCTGGGCGAATTCCAGGTCCGGGCGTCCAGGAGCCAGGCCGCGGGTGGCCGGAGCGATTCGCGAGGCAACGGATGACGCACGGCGTGCTCGCCGCGGCCCTGGCATGGCTTGCGAATCATCACGGCTGCGAACGGTCGATCGCGTCGCTCTTCGACGAGATCGGACTGACCGAACCCTTGCAGCCCGATCATGCCGTTCGAGCATTGCGCGAAGCGGGCTTTCGCGCCGCAACCCTCGAGCGGCCCCTCGCCGATATCCACCCGCTCATGCTGCCGGTCATTCTGCTGCTGGACAACGACGATGCCTGCGTACTGACCCATATCGCATCGGTCGAGGAAGGCGAGGAGACACTCTACGACATCGTCCTGCCGGCCAGACATTCCGGCGCCGCGCCCGCGCTGCAGATCGTGGGACGAGCGGAACTCGAGGCGCGCCATTCCGGTTGGCTGATTGCGGCGACGCCCGATCTCGACCGCCTGGTCGATGTCCCGGGAGGCGACACGACGCAGGCGCCGGATCCGGCAATTCACTGGCTATGGGGCACGCTGCGCCGATTCATGCCCTACTACCGGGCCAGCATGCTGGCGGCCCTGTTGAGCAACATGATGATGCTCGTCACGGGGCTCGTCACGTCAGTCGTCTTCGACAAGGTGATTCCGCACCAGGCATTCACGACATTGTGGGCGCTGGCGACTGGCGGATTCATCGCGGTGATGTTCGATCTGGCCGCCCGGCAACTGCGAAGTCGGTTGATCGATACCGCTGGCAAGAAGTGCGACGTGATGCTTGGCAGCACATTGTTCCGGCATACGCTCGGCCTGCGCATGGAGCACCGGCCCGAGTCTGCAGGGGCCCACTCGCATCATGTCGCGCAGATCGAAACCGTGCGTGACTTCTTCGCATCGGCGACGATTTCGGCATTCACGGATCTGCCGTTCATCGTGGTGTTCATCGCGATGACTTTCGTGGTCGGTGGCTCACTGGGCTGGGTGCTGGTTGCCGCCGTGCCCGTCCTGATCGGGCTCGCATTGACGATGCAGCGAACGTTGCGTCGTTCGATGAAGTCCAGCCTGCACCAGCAGGCCGAGCTGCAGGGCCTGATGGTGGAAGCACTCGAAGGCATGGAGGATCTCAAGACGACCGGCGCCCAGGGACGCTTTCTGCAGCGCTTCGAGAAGGCCACGGCCGCCGCTGCCGAAGCGTCGATCCGGGCTCGCCGCGCGTCGAGTTTTGCGAGCAACGTATCGTCCGTATCGCAGCAACTGATCACGTTGATCATCCTGGTCTGGGGTGTCTATCTGATCGATGACAAGCAATTGTCACCGGGTGCGATGATCGCTTGCGTCATGTTCGGCGCGCGAGCCGTCGCCCCGCTCTCCAGCGTCGTATCGCTGGCTTCGCGCTATCAGGGCGCGCGTGCGGCGATGGCTGCGCTGGACCGTGTGATGGCGTTGCCGCAGGAGCGCGAGAACGGTCGGCAGTACGTGAGCAATCCGCAGGTGAGCGGAAACATCGGACTGCGGGCCGTGTCGTTCGCGTATCCGAAGTCGGGCACGGAGGCGGCGCCGGTCGTGCTGAAGAACCTGAATCTGAACTTTGCAGCCGGTGAGCGTGCCGTGATCATCGGCAGGATAGGCAGCGGCAAATCGACGGTGCTGCGACTGCTGGCAGGGCTGTATCGTCCGACCGAAGGGTTCGTCGAAGTCGATGGAATGGATCTGCGTCAACTCGACCCCGCGGATTTTCGCGCGCATGTGGGATTCGTCGGCCAGGAGCCGCGGCTGTTCAAGGGCACCTTGCGCGAGAACGTGCTGATGGGACGCGCGTCGGCCGACGCGAGACGTCTGACCGAAGTCGCCGCGCTCACCGGCCTCGATCGACTGATCGCTGCGCATCCGTCAGGATGGGAAATGCCGGTGGGGGAAATGGGTTCGTTGCTGTCGGGCGGGCAGAGGCAACTTGTCGCGCTGGCCCGTGCCCTGGTCACACGCCCGCGCATTCTGTTGATGGACGAACCGACCAGTTCGATGGACGCACAGTCCGAGCAGCTCTTTCTGCAGCGTCTCAAGGCCGCTGTCGGCGACTGCACGCTGATCATGGTCACGCATCGACCCGCGGCCCTCGATCTGGCTCGACGAGTCACGATGATCGAGGCGGGCAGGGTGGTGATGGACGGACCACGTCAGGAAGTCCTGAAGGCGCTGGCAACGCAGCGTGCGAACACGCAGTCGCAGCCTGCGCCTCCTGCACGCGACGCCGCATCCGACGAACCCGAACGATTTCCTTCATCGCAGACGACCAATTCCCATGAATGAGCCGACGCCGCTGCCGCGCGAGGCGCCCATTGTTCTGCGTGAGCCCGCCGTGATGCGCGAGCCCGACGATCGTGAACGGGCGCTGATGTCGAGCCTGCACGCCGCCCGACTCGTCGAGCGGTTGCCCGGCGTGAACCTGGCGCTCTACCTGATGATCGCGTGCGTCGTCTCGGCCATCGTGTGGGCGGCAGTCGCGCGGGTGGACGTGGTGACGCGTGCCGATGGACGGGTCGTCCCGGATGGGCGCGAGCAGAGTATCGCCAGTCTCGAGGGTGGGATATTGCGCGAACTCAATGTCCAGGAAGGCATGGAAGTCGCCGAGGGACAGATTCTCGCTCAGCTCGATCCGACCCGGGTCGCCGCGATGCAGAGCGAGGCGCGCCTGCGCCGGGTTGCGTTGTTGGGTGCCATTGCCCGCCTGCAGGCCGAAATCGACGGCAGGAAGCCCGAGTTTCCCGCCGAGCTCGCCACTGAGCCTGCCGTGATTCGGAGCGAGACCGAAGACTACGGATCGCGCCAGAAGCAGCTCCAGGATGCGCTTGCCTCCAACGCCGAGAGTGCGGCGCTGCTCCAGCAGGAAATCCGCATTGGTCGGAAGATGTCGTCGAGCGGACTGATGTCGCAGGTCGAACTGATGCGTCTGCAACGCCAGGCGACCGATCTCGAACTGCAGCGCCAGGAGCGCATCAATCGCTTCCGTCAGGAGGCCAGCGCAGAACTGACCCGGGCACGCAACGAGCTTGCGCAGCTGGATGAACAGCTGGTCGTGCGAGACGACGTGCTGCGCCGGACGGAGCTGCGTTCACCGGTGCGCGGCATGGTGAAGAACATCCGCGTTGCGACGCTTGGTGGCATCGTGGCGCCCGGCAGTCCGATCATGGAAATCGTGCCGCTAGGGGGCCGGGTGCTCGTCGAAGCGAAGATTCGGCCGGCCGACATCGGTTTCATTCGCGAGGGTCAGGATGCGATCGTTAAGCTGTCAGCCTACGAGTACAACACTTATGGCGGTTTGCGCGGCACTGTCGAATACATCAGTCCCGACGCGCTGGGCGACAACGATGCGCAGGGCGGCGCCGATCGCACGTTCTACCGCGCCCGCGTTTCCGCAGAGATATCGACCCTGATTTATCGGGGCGAGCCGTTGCCGGTACGTCCCGGCATGACGGGCACCGTCGAGGTGTCGACCAGCGACCGATCGGTGCTGAGTTTCCTGCTGCGTCCGATGCTCAAATCTCGTGAGGCCTTTCGTGAACAGTGATCCTGTACGCCCGCCGACGCGTCATCGCGTTCCACCATCGGGTGTCGCACGCGCGGTGACCCTGGCGGCGATCGCATTTGCAGTCCTTGCCGTGCCGGGTCAGGGTGCAATGGCGGCCAGTTGCATCGAATCCGACGACTGGCTCAAGCCGGTCATCCGTCCGGACTCGCCCGACGTGACGATACGCGCCCGGAACGTCCTGCGCGATCTGGTCGGCAGCGCGCTTGCGCACAGCCAGAACATCGGTGCCGCGCGGTTGCTCGCGGAAGCCGCCAGTATCGAGATCGACGAAGCGCGCGCTGGACGACTCCCGCGCGCCACATTGTCTTCAACGATCGGTTACGGATCCCAATCCATCGAAGGCGTCGAGGAGCGGCGAGGTCGCTCGGCGAACACGCAACTCGGCGTTTCCATACCGCTGTACGATGCGGGCCGTATCGCCGAAACCGTGAACTCGCGTCGGCAACTGGCCGAAGCGGCACGACTCGGTGAGATCGATGCGCAAGAGCAGGTCGCGCTGCAGACGCTCACCCTCGCCCTCGAACGCAGTCGGCACTACAAGCGCGGTCAGGTCGCACAACAGCAGGCGCGACGCATGGCCTGTCTCGTCGACTCGCTCGAGCGGGTGGTCGCCGCCGATCCCGGTCGGCGCAGCGAGCTCGATCAGGCTCGCAAGACCTTGCTGGAGGCCGAACTCACGCGCAATCGC
>JBGSTN010000931.1:0-3681 GCA_041736455.1 Burkholderiaceae bacterium
GTGATCGCCGCGTCGACGTCGGATGCCGTATGGGCGAGATAGATACGGCCGTCGTGCTCGTAGGTCTGGATCGAAGGCGCCGACTCCGGCACCGACCTCGGCAGGTCCATCGTCGGTCCGATATGCACGCCGGCCTTCCAGGCCTGGATCAACATCATGCCGTCCGGATCGGCGGCTTCGCGCTCGATTGCCTGCACTTCGCCGAGCGCGCGCGCGAGACGCTGCGGATCGTCTGGAAATACTACCGCGGCAGCCAGGATCTGATGGGCGTAGGTCCGAAGTCCCTTCGCGATCTGCGCGTCGCCGAGCCGGAACGCCCATCCGATCGTGAACGCGGCGGTCAAGAGCCAGAGCGCCGCCGTCGTCAGTGCGAATCCGACCATCAGTCGACGGAACAGCGACGAACGTGCGATGCGGGCAGAACGCTCGATGCGTCTCATGCGGGTTCCTCGATCACATAGCCGACCCCGCGAACGGTCCTGATCAGGTCGGCACCGATCTTGCGGCGAAGGTTCGACATGTGGGCATCGAGCGCCAGTCCGGTCGACTCCGGCATCGACCCGGCTTCGAGCTGCCGGCGGGTTCGCACCCGGTTCTTGTTCAGCAGCAAGTGATGCAACAGCGCGAACTCCGTCGGCGACAGGGCGATCGGCACGTTGCCGCGATGGCAGGTGCGGCGCGCTTCGTCCAGTACCAGGTCCGCAACGGACAAGCGATCGTCCACGGCGCCATTGGCGCGGTCGCTGCGCCGTTGAATCGCCCGCAACCGTGCCAGCAACTCCGACGTCGCGAATGGCTTCACCAGCAGGTCGTCGGCACCCGCATCGAGCCCGTCGATGCGGGTCTGCAGCGAATCCCGGGCGGTGATGATGGCAACCGCCAATCGTGGCCAGTCGCGTCGAATCCGCGCCAGGACGGCCATGCCATCCCCGTCCGGCAAGCCGAGGTCCAGCACTGCCGTGTCGAACTCGCCATGGGCCAGCCAGCGACCGGCATCCGCCGCGGTCCTGACCCAGGTCACCCGATAGCCTGCCTCGTTCAGTGCGGCGGTCAGCGCCTTGCCGAGCAGCAAGTCGTCTTCGATCAGGCAGAGATTCATCACGTTCGTTCGGTTCCGGCGCCCGGCGTAAAGGTTGCCTTGACTGGTATCAGGCCGAAGCCTGTCGGGTGCTGCGCAAAGTGAGTATCGCCTCCCGACCTCAAGCTTGCATCAATGCCGGACCTCGATCGTCTTGAGCTTGCCTTGAGCCCCCGTTGAGATGGCGTTGAGGTCATCTGCCCATCATCCCGGCCATTCAACCGACGAAGGAGAGCAGGATGAAACGATGGACAGGCAGGCACCTGGGTCTGGGCCTGGTGATGATGTTCGCAGCCGGAACGGCGTCGAGCGCGGACGGCCCGACGACCAGGATCGGCCCGTACCTGGGCGGCTCGCTCGGCGCCGCCGACGTGGAAACCCGGGCGACAGGACTGGCGCCTGTCGAAGATCCGGACGGTGGCGACGCCGGACGAATCCGTGCCGGATACTGGCTGTCCCGTCATTGGGGCATCGAAGCCTCCTACACGTTACTGAACGGCGTGGAGCAGAAGTTCTCCGGGGGCACGTTTCGCGGTCGCGGCGAGTCGATCGCAATCAGCGGCCTGGGCCGCCTTCCCTTCGCCGATCGCTGGGCGCTGATCGGCAAGATCTCGCTCGACAGCACGCGCATCCGTGATGACGGCTCGACCGGATCGACCACCGGCTTCGAGAAGTATCGCGGACGCACGAACAACATCGTCCTGCCGGGCGTTTCATTGGAGTACGCGGTGACCGACAATCTCACCGTGACGCTGGAGGCCGAGCCTTTGGGGGAAGCCGGCGACAAACTGCATCTCGGATACGGGGGTGTCGGCCTTCGGTGGGCGTTCTGATTGCCGCGACGAGTCGCGTGCGCCTCCCGGGTTCGAATCTTGTCCAGATCGGGCATCGCGGTCGACGATCCTGTCGACCGCGCCGGTCCGGACAAGGAGATGAAATGGATCAGATGTACTTCAACGGGTGGGAGAGCCTGCTTCGTACCCTGGTCGTCGGCGCGCTGGCCTACATCACGCTGATCACGTTTCTGCGCTTTTCGGGAAAGCGGACGCTCTCGAAGATGAATGCGTTCGACCTGGTGGTCACCGTCGCGTTGGGCTCGACACTGGCAACCGTTCTGCTGACGAAATCCGTCGCCTTGGCCGACGGCGCATTGGCCTTTGCCCTGCTCATCGCCCTTCAGTACGTGGTCACGTGGACCAGCGTCAGGGCGCGATGGGTCCGACGACTCGTCACGGGGGAACCGCGGATGCTGCTGTTTCGTGGCGAGTTCCTCCCTGACGCCCTGCGACGATCGCGGGTGACCGAAGAAGAGGTGTGTGCGGCGATCCGGGCGTCCGGGCTCGCTTCGCTGAACGAGGCCGAAGCGGTCGTCCTTGAAACCGACGGCTCGTTCAGCGTCGTTCGACCGGGTGTCGAAGAGGGTCGCTCCAGCCTCGAAGGCGTACGAAGCCCGATATCCCCCCTTGGCCATCACGCCGGCAACAAAGCGGAGGGCCCTTGATGCAGCAGTGCGCTGCCTGCCGCTTGCTTGTCTCGATATCCCGGCCGAAGATCCGGTCGCCTTTGCTGCAGACCGGTTGCGCTATATCGAAGGCGATCTCGAAGTCGAAGGCGATCTGGAAGGCGAGCCCAGGCCCAGGTCCGGATCCGACTCGCTGGTCACGCCGAGTTCGACCAATGCCGCTCGCACGGCCTCGACAGCCTGCGCGATGTCGCCGCGATCGATCGCACCGATGCAACCGATCCGGAACGTCTCGACCCGGGTCAACTTGCCGGAATAGAGCACGAAGCCGCGAGCGCGCACGAATCGGTAGAGCGCGGCAAAATCGAATTTCGTGCTGGTCGGCGCGCGGAACGTCACGATGATCGGAGCCTGCACACTGTCGGGCAGAAACGTCTTCAGGCCGAGTGCGCGCATGCCATCGACGAGCACACGGCAGTTGGCGGCGTAGCGCGCGGCGCGCGCGGGAAGGCCGCCTTCGATCCGGTACTGATCGAGCGCCACCCGCAAGGCAGCGACCACATGCGTCGGCGGCGTGAAACGCCACTGCCCGGTCTTGCGCATGTAGACCCACTGGTCGTACAGATCCATGGCCAGCGACGGACTGTTGCCGGCGGCTTTTTCCAGTGTCGTCCGGCGTACCAGCACGAAGCCCATGCCCGGGACGCCCTCGAGACATTTGCCCGACGCGGCAATGACGGCATCGAAAGGCATGGTGCGCGCGTCGATGGGTATCACGCCGAACGAACTCATCGCATCCACGATCAGGCATCGACCCTGGCGCGCGACCGCCGCCGCGATGTCGGGCAGCGGGTTGAGAAGACCCGTACCCGTCTCGCAGTGAACCATCGCGACATGGGTGATCTTCGGGTCGGCGGCGAGCGTGGCTTCGATACGCGCCGCATCGGCCGGCGTGTCCTCGGCGAATTCAAGAACGATGCGTTGACGGCCGAGCACGTCCAGGATGCGCACGATACGTTGGCAGTAGGCGCCATTGTCGGCGACCAGGACCTTGCCCGTGTACGGCACCAGCGTGCCGATGGCCGCCTCGACGGCGAAGGTGCCACTGCCTTGCAGCGGCACGCACACGTGTGTTTCCTCG
>JBGSTN010000940.1:0-3007 GCA_041736455.1 Burkholderiaceae bacterium
ACACGACTCCTCGCTGCAGGTGGGCGCGACCAGCATCAGGTGAGGCTCGACGCAGGGTCGGGCCTGCTTTGCAACAACGTCCTGCATGATCGCAGCGGATTCACCGACCGCGAGGGCCAGAACCGCCTGATGTTGCGTGCACGCTTTCACGACCCGATCACCCCTTGCGATTGACAGTGAGCATCGACCGGGCGCAATGGTTTCCGCGATTCGGACAAGAACAACGAATTCAACGGAGAGAACATGGACGATTCCCTCGTCTCACCGCTCGTGATCACCGGACTGGGCTTCCTGCTCGGCTGGGTCTTCGGCTATGTCGGCAATCGCACGAATTTCTGTGCGATGGGGGCGGTATCCGATATCGTCAACTTCAGTGACTGGACCAGGATGCGGATGTGGACGCTGGCGATGGCAGTGGCCATTCTCGGGGTGGCCGTCCTGCAGCTGTCCGCACAGATCGACGTCGGCCGTTCCATCTACGCGGGTGCAACCGTGCCGTGGCTTTCGCACGTGATCGGCGGATTGATGTTCGGGGTCGGCATGTCGCTTGCATCGGGCTGTACCAGCAAGACGCTGATCCGGATCGGCGGCGGCAACCTCAAGTCGTTGGTCGTCTTCCTGGTCCTTGCGGTCTCGGCCTACATGACACTGAAGGGATTGTTCGGGGTCTGGCGGGCACGATTGCTGGATCCGGTGACGCTGCAATTCGATTCGCCTCAGACGCTGGGAGCCCTGCTTGCCGCGCCACTGGGGCTGGATGTCGCGCAGACCGCCATCCTGGTGCCGCTGGCCATCGGTGCGGCACTGCTCCTGTTCTCGCTGTCCAGCGCGGCAGGCAGAAAAGGCGAGGTGCTGTTCGGCGGCATCGTGATCGGTCTGGTCGTGGTGGCCGGATGGTATGTGACCGGCCATGTCGGCTTCGTGGCCGAACATCCGGAAACGCTGGAGCCGGCCTGGATCGCCACCAACGGCAACCGCCCCGAGTCGCTGTCGCTGGTGGCGCCTTACGCGTACTCGCTCGAGCTGATGATGTTCTGGAGCGATAGCAGTCGCCATGTCACCTTCGGCATCGCCACGGCAATCGGCATCGTCGTCGGTTCGCTGACCTATGCACTGCTGTCGCGCACCTATCGTGAAGAAACCTTCCCCGATGCCACCGATCTGAAGCGACACATCCTCGGTGGCGTGCTGATGGGAGCCGGCGGCATCACGGCGCTCGGCTGCACGGTCGGCCAGGGTCTGACCGGCGTGTCGACGCTCGCTCTCGGTTCGTTCATCACGACGGCCGCCATCATCATCGGCTCGGCGATCATGATCAAGATCGACTACTGGCGGATCATGCGCGAGGCGTGAGGCAAGCAGGAAGCCGCGGCAACCGCGGACCACAGACGCTAGAATCACGCCAGCAAAGGTCCGACAGCGCGACGCACGTCGTGTCGCCGCGGGCGATCACAAGGGGGTGGTTCGATGAACGCAAGGTTCCATACCGCTGCGACGCTGCTCGCAGCGGCAGCGGCACTGTCGCCAGCCGCGCATGCCGCAGGCGAGATCCGTATCGCGCACGTGCATAGTCTGACCGGACCGCTCGAGTCCTATGGCAAGCAGACGACCACGGGCTTCATGATGGGACTCGACTACGCGACCGACGGCACGATGACCGTGGCGGGCAGGAAACTGGTCGTGATCGAGAAGGACGACCAGGGCAAACCGGACGTCGGCAAGAGTCTGCTCGCAGCCGCGTATGCCGACGACAAGGCCGACATCGCGGTCGGGCCGACGAGTTCGGGCGTCGCGCTCGCCATGTTGCCGGTGGCCGAGGAATACAAGAAGATCCTGCTGGTCGAGCCGGCGGTCGCCGATTCGATCACCGGCGAGAAGTGGAACAAGTACATCTTCCGGACCAGCCGCAACTCGTCGCAGGACGCGATCGCCAATGCGGTGGTGCTCGACAAGCCGGGCGTGAACATCGCCACGCTCGCGCAGGATTACGCGTTCGGGCGCGACGGCGTCAAGGCGTTCAAGAGCGCGATGAAGACGGCCAGCATCGTCCACGAGGAATACCTGCCGACGAACACCACCGATTTCACGGCCGGCGCGCAGCGCCTGATCGATGCCCTCAAGGACAAGCCGGGGCGAAAGGTGATCTTCATCATGTGGGCCGGTGCGGGCAATCCGTTCAAGATCGCCGACCTGGGGCTTGCGCGTCATGGCATCGAGATCGCGACCGGTGGCAACATCCTGCCGGCGATGGTGGGCTACAAGCAGTTCCCGGGCATGGAAGGCGCCGCGTACTACTACTTCGGCATCCCGAAGAACCCGGTCAACGAGTGGCTGGTGGCCAATCATTACAAGCAGTTCAAGGCACCGCCCGATTTCTTCACGGCGGGTGGCATGAGCGCGGCCATCGCGATCGTCGAGGCACTGAAGAAGACCAATGGTGAAACCGGCACCAACAAACTCATCAAGGCGATGGAAGGCATGAGCTTCGAGACTCCCAAGGGCACGATGACGTTCCGGCCCCAGGACCATCAGGCCATGCAGGACATGTATCACTTCCGGATCAGGAACGACCCGGCGTTCGAATGGGGCGTGCCGGAACTGGTACGCGAGATCAAGGCGTCGGAGATCGCCGTGCCCGTCACCAACCAGCGCTAGTCCGACCGCCTGCCACCGCCTGCCACCGCCGAACGCGCAGCCGTCACGCACATCGATGGCTGCGCTGCCGGTCGACACCCATGCTGGAAACCCGTTCACTGACCATCCGCTTCGGCGGCCATGTGGCCGTCGATGCGGTCGACTGCCGTTTCGACACAGGGTCGCTGACCGCGATCGTCGGCCCCAATGGCGCCGGCAAGACCACCTACTTCAACCTGATCTCCGGACAGTTGCCGGCGAGCGCGGGACAGGTATTGCTCGATGGCGAAGACATCACCACGATGCCCGCGCCGCTGCGCACCCGACGCGGGCTCGGCCGTGCTTTCCAGCTCACGCAACTTTTCGCCGCGTT
>JBGSTN010000951.1:0-2963 GCA_041736455.1 Burkholderiaceae bacterium
TGCCGGCAGGTATCGATTTCGTCGATGTCGCGGTCATGGGTTCGTTCATGGCCAGCGGCTCGCACGTGCCTCTGCTGTTGTCCGGGCCGCGTGCCGACGACATGCGGGCATTCGCGATGGCGGCGGGCTCGCCCACGCGCGTGTTGAGCGAACGGATCGGCGATGCGAGCGCCGTCAAGATCCTGCGGACGATCCTGATGAAGGGGCTCGAGGCCTTGTCGGTCGAATGCCTGGTCGCGGCGCGCCGGCAAGGGCTGGTCGACGAAGTGCTCGCCAATGTCGGCGATGTCGATACGATCGGATTCGCGCAATGGCTGCGCGTCCTGACGGTGACGCATCTCACGCACGCCAAGCGACGGATGGAAGAGGTCGACAAGGCGATCAGCAATCTGGCGGACACGGGGATGCCGGCCCTGATGACCGAGACGACCCGTCGCTCGCACCAACGTACAGTCGACGCGGGCCTCGACCCACGGGAAACGACCGGCATCGATCTCGCGACCGCATTGCGTCTGCTGGACGAACGCGTGATCGGCCGTTCATGAACGAACGGACTCCGGCACCGCTCGCCGGCATCCGGGTCGTCGATATGACGTCGGTGCTGCTCGGTCCGTATGCGACGCAGACGCTCGGCGACTATGGGGCCGACGTGATCAAGGTCGAGCCGCCCGACGGAGACGTCGTGCGCAGGCTGGGGCCTGCACGTCATCCCGGCATGGGACCGGTGTTCCTGAACGTCAATCGCAACAAGCGCAGCGTCGTGCTTGACCTGAAGGCGGCTGCCGATCTGGCTGCGATGAAGCGCCTTCTGGCCAGCGCCGACGTCTTCGTGACCAACGTCCGTCCGCTGGCGATGGCACGCCTGGGACTGGACTACGACGCGATTGCCTTGTCGAACCCACGGCTCGTCTATGCGGCCGTGGTCGGCTATGCGCAGACCGGTCCTTATGCGCACCGACCCGCCTACGACGACCTGATTCAGGGCGGAGCGACGCTTGCCCATCTGAGTGCGCAGGCGAGCCAGGGTGAACCGCGTTACGCACCCAACGCGATCGCCGATCGGTTCGTGGGCATGAGCGCCGTCGGAGCGGTGCTGGCGACGTTGCTCGCGCGAGAGCGAACCGGTCGCGGCCAGCAGGTCGAGATTCCGATGTTCGAGACGATGGTCAGCATGATCCTCGGTGATCATCTGGGTGGGCTGACCTTCGAACCGCCGCTCGACCAGGGTGGCTACGCGCGCCATCTGTCGCCCGATCGCCGCCCCTACCGAACCCGCGACGGGTACGTCTGCGCGCTCGTCTACAACGACAAGCAATGGGATCGGTTTCTCACCGCGATTGGCCGGGTCGATCTGCTCACGGGCGACCCGCGTTTCGCGACCTTCGAAAGCCGGTCGAAACACGTCGATATCGTCTATGCCGAGCTGGCCCGGATCTTTCTCACCAGGACGACCGACCAGTGGCTGGCATTGCTCGACGCCGCGGATGTCCCGTTCATGCCCATGCACGACCTGCAGAGCATCCTGAGCGATCCGCATCTGGTGGCGACCGGCTTCTTCAGTCTGCTCGAGCATCCCAGTGAAGGGCTGGTCAGAAGGACCGCCGTGCCGATCACCTGGAGCGATTCGGGTGCCGCGGAGGATCGACCCGCGCCTCGGCTGGGCGAACATACCAATGAGGTGATGCGCGAGATCGGGATGACCGATGAAGAGATCCATCGCCTGTCCTGGGGCGTCGGGCCCGCCGTCGACATGGCGAGGCTTCGATGAGCCAGGCAACGGTCCGTCCCGACGGGACGATGATCGCGTCATTGCAGTCGGCGGGTCTGCTCGTGCCGGGTGAACCGGTCACGTTCGAAGCGCTGACTGGCGGTGTGTCCTCGGATATCTGGAAAGTGGCGTCACCGGGCCGTGTCTTCTGCGTCAAATGCGCCTTGCCCCGGCTCAAGGTGGCGGCCGTCTGGGAAGCGCCGGTCGATCGGAATCGCTTCGAGGTGATGTGGTACCGGCTCGTGCGCGAGATCGAACCCGCTGCCGTGCCTCGGGTCCTGCATCACGACGAGAAGCTGGGATTCTTCGCGATGGACTACCTGGATCCGGCCGGACATCGGCTGTGGAAGTCGGCGTTGCGCGATGGCCAGGTCGATGTCGAACAGGCAAGTGCGGTGGGGCGGCGGCTCGGGCGAATCCATGACGCGACCGCCTACGACGCCACCGCGTTCGACGCTTTCCCGCCCAACGACATCTTCCAGGCGATCAGGCTCGAACCCTACCTGGAGGCAACCGCTGCCGTACATCCCGATCTTGCCGCGACGCTCGTCGCGCTGAGCCGGCGGACCAGCGCCACCCGTCGCGTGATGATCCACGGGGACGTGAGCCCCAAGAACATCCTGATCGGGCCGAGCGGACCGGTGTTCCTCGATGCCGAATGTGCGTGCATCGGTGATCCCGCGTTCGACGTCGCGTTCTGCCTGAATCACCTGCTGCTCAAGGGACTCTGGAATCCATCGGCCCAGAGCGCGCTGCACGATGCGTTTTCGGCGCTGGCCGCAGCGTACATGGCTGAAGTTGCCTGGGAAACTGCCAGCGAACTCGAGTCACGCGTCGCGACCCTGTTGCCTGCGCTGCTGCTGGCGCGCGTCGACGGAAAGTCGCCGGTCGAATACCTGACCCGGGAAACGCAGCGGGTCTTCGTGCGCAATTTCGCCCGTGCGTGGCTGGATGAATCATCGCCGACGCTGGCCACGCTGGCTGCGGCCTGGCACGAGCGGCTGCAACGATTCGATGCCAACCGTGGCGCTGACTGAGAGAGCCGACATGACGACGCAGATTCGATCCGTTCGCGCACGCCGGGTGTGGGATTCGCGAGGGCGGCCGACGATCGAAGTGGACGTGACGCTGGTCGGCGGACGCCGTGGGCGCGCGATTGCGCCCGCCGGTGCATCCACCGGCAGCGGCGAAGCGA
>JBGSTN010000980.1:0-1878 GCA_041736455.1 Burkholderiaceae bacterium
GGATTCGGATCGCCACAGGCCGCGGCCACGGCCAGGCAAAGGCGTGGACGCACACGGGCGCCGCCTGGAAATACGGCATAGCGAAGCGCTTCGGCAAGCGATGCCGGCGCGTCGTTTGCCTGCGCCTGTGCCAGCGCGACATTCAGCGCTTCGTCAATTCGATTGGTCAGTTCCATGGCCGCCTCTCCTCATGCAGTGCGCGAACGGTTGAGGTCGGACGACCTCTCGGATCAACTGGCGCCGATCGACAGTCGGAAGGCGCCGGATCCGTGCCAGACAAGACCGGTGAACTGAACGCGCTCGACAATCGCTGGCAGATGCGCAGAGTCGTATAGTAACGTAGAGCGAACAGTTGACACTGTCAGTTTGTATTGACACACTATTCCATGGCGCCGAATTCGTCAATCCGATTTTCAGAACCCGCCCGCTATCCGGCCTTCGATCAATCCGTGCCCGACGACGGCTACCGATGGTGGTACGTCGACGGCATCAGCGATGATGAACAGCACGCGATCTCGCTGATCGCGTTCGTCGGCAGCGTGTTCTCTCCGTGGTATGCCTGGGCCCGCACCAAGGGGCCGACCAGCGCGGCGGCGCATTGCGCGCTCAATGTCGCGCTGTACTCGCCGGGCAAGGATCGATGGGCGATGACTGAACGCTATGCGAACGACGTCGAGCGCACGCCGGATCACTTTCGTATCGGCCCCAGCAGTATTCGCTGGGACGGCAGATCCCTGATATTCAAGATCGAGGAAAGGAGTGCGCCGTTCTTGCGGTCGCTGCTCGGCGAAGTGCGGGTCACGCCTGTAAACATGTTCCAGCGCGAGTACTCGCTTGCCGAAGGCGATCGCCACTGGTGGCAACCTGTAGCGCCGTCGGCTCGCATCGAAGTCGCCTTCGACAAGCCGCGAGTCGCGTGGCGGGGGCACGCCTACATGGACAGCAATCGCGGCAGCGAACCGCTCGAGCGGGGATTCTCCGACTGGTATTGGCAGCGCGCCGTGAGTAACGACGCAACATCCGTTGCTTACGTGACCCGGCCTCTGCATGGGCCTCCTGTCGAAATCGGCTTGCGGTTCGACACGAGCGGCCAGGTCACCGAGGTGCCTTTGCCTCCCGAAGTCCGACTGTCGCGCTCGGGATGGCGCATCGAACAATTTGCCCGCGCCGACTCTCCCGCCGACTGCCGGCGCATCCGCTGGCTCGAGGACACTCCGTTCTACAGCCGATCGGAGATCAGCGGAAAGATGAATGGACAGACCGTTCGTGCGATCCACGAAAGCCTGTCATTGAAGCGATTCTCGAGCCGCACGGTTCAGTTGATGTTGCCGTTCCGGGCACCACGCATTCGCTGGTCTTCCTGAGCGACGGGTTCCTGCGCGCGCCGTCCGTCGGCAGCTTCTGTCGAATCGGGCCCAGCCCGGTGTCCCGCGCTTTCGCGCGCCTGGCTTTCGCGCAGGCTCTTGCGAACCGACCGGAGCTGATAGACGCCGAATCCCATGACCAATCCGAATACGAGTATCAGCTCGATCAACGCGAGTGCATCGCTGCTCACGTCCAGGTGCCGCGGAACTGGCGTTCCTCCCGTTCGAGGCGACTCAAGACTTCGAACACCAAGGCCCACGCACGCGGTTGCTCGACTTCCGCGGCATTTGCGTAGCTGACGCCTGCAGGTCGGGTATCCCGCGAAACTGCATGCGCGAGGACAGCGTCGATCAGGAATGCGGTCTGTGCGAGCGGCGGACGATGATCGGCCGGGGTCTGAAGCACCGCAGCCGACGCTGCGCGACCAAGGACGCGGAGCTTGGTGGCGCCTGGCACGATAGCCCGCCCGCGGAATGGATCGAGACCTCGACGCTCCAGTTCACGCCCGATCTC
>JBGSTN010000982.1:0-2748 GCA_041736455.1 Burkholderiaceae bacterium
CCGATTCTGCGTGGCCGGCGAGCGTCCCTGCTCGCTGTCGCGTACCGAGCGCGGCGCGATGTTCTGGCAAGCAGACAGTACAAGCAGGCACGTCAAGGCAGCCCAGGCAGTGCGCACGCGCAACATGATCTCAGGCCACCAGCGGCGCGCGCGTGCCCATCATCGCGATGAAACGATCGAACAGCATCGCGATGTCGTGCGGGCCGGGGCTCGCCTCGGGGTGGCCCTGGAAACAGAAGGCGGGCTTGTCGATACGGGCGAGGCCCTGCACGGTGCCGTCGAACAGCGAGGTGTGGGTCAGGCGCAGGTTGGCGGGCAGTGTGGTCTCGTCGACCGCGAAGCCGTGGTTCTGGCTGGTGATGTAGACCTTTCCGGAATCGAGATCCTTGACCGGATGGTTGGCGCCATGGTGGCCGTTCTTCATCTTGACCGTTCGAGCGCCGCATGCGAGCGCCATGATCTGGTGGCCCAGGCAGATGCCGAAGATCGGCAGCGCCCGATCCATCACGCCGCGCGTGAGCTCGATCGCATAGTCGCAGGGCTCGGGGTCCCCGGGACCGTTCGACAGGAAGACGCCATCCGGGGCGTGAGCAAGCACCTGCTCGAGCGTGGCCTGAGCGGGCAACACGACGAGTTCGCAACCGCGGTCAGCCAGCAGACGCAGGATGTTGCGCTTGACGCCGAAATCGAGGGCGACCACGCGAAAACGTCGGGTGGCAGACGGCTGGAAACCGATGCCCAGTTGCCACGATCCCTCATGCCATTCAAACGGAGACGTCGTGCTGACGACCTTCGCGAGATCCATTCCGGCCAGCCCGGGAAAATCGCGCGCCTGGTCGACCGCGGCGGCAACATCGAGCGTCTGCCCGGGCACTGCGGCCGCGACGAGGCAACCGCCCTGGGCACCCTTGTCGCGCAGTCGTCGAACCAGTGCCCGCGTATCGATGCCGGCAATGCCCGGAATGCCGGCAGCCTGCAGGAAACCGGTCAACGAGCCTTCGGCTCTGAAATTCGAGAACCGGGTCGGCACGTCACGCACGATGAGGCCGGCGGCGTGAATCTTCTGCGCCTCCATGTCCTGTCCGTTCACGCCGGTATTGCCGATGTGCGGGTAGGTCAGCGTGACGAATTGCCGTGCATAACTCGGATCGGTGAGGATCTCCTGGTAACCGGACATGGCCGTGTTGAAGACCACCTCGCCCGTCGAGGAAGTCGCCGCGCCAATCGAGTGGCCGTGATAAACCGTACCGTCGGCAAGCGCTAGGACGGCAGAACAATGGACGGGACGCAATGGTGGGCTCCGGGAGTGAGCAGGCCGGTATGACCGGCGCATGCCGAGTTCATCAACTCGATCGTCAGTCGCAGTCGGCCATGCCCGGCTTTTGGGTCAAACCGGGAAATTGTAGCAGCCTTGACCGGACCGGCCGCTCAACGTCGATCGCGCATCGCCTGGGCAATCGCGCTGGCGTCGACATATTCGAGTTCACTGCCGATCGGTACGCCGCTCGCCAGACGCGTCACCTTCAACCCCTTCTCCGAGAGCATCGCGTTCAGGTAATGGGCTGTCGCCTCGCCCTCCTGCGTGAAATTGGTCGCGAGAATGACTTCGCGCACCTCGCCGTCGGTCGCGCGGCGCATCAGGCGATCGAAACCGATCTGATCGGGACCGATGCCATCAAGGGGTGACAATCGACCCATCAGTACGAAATAGCGCCCGTCGAACGACAGGGTCTGCTCGACCGTCGCCTGATCGGCCGGCGTTTCGACGACGCAAAGGAGATCACGCCGGCGCCGATCGGAACGACAGGTTGGGCATACCGGCTCGTCGGTGAACGTATTGCAGAGCTCACAGTGCGTGATCCGTTCGAGCGCATCACGCAGTGATTCCGCCAACCGCGCTGCAGCCTCGCGATCGCGCTGCAGCAGATGGTAGGCGAAGCGCTGCGCCGTCTTCGCGCCGACACCGGGCAGTCTTCGCAATGATCCAATCAGACTGTCCAGCGCTGCCGGAGGTCGATCGTTCATCCGCGCGGCACGATGCGTACGGTGCGGTGGCGAACGCAGGATGCGTCAGGCATGTCGCTTCAGAAAGGCAACTTGAAGCCTGCCGGCAGACCGAGGCCGCCAGCCAGTTTGCCCATGTGCTGCTGGGACGTCTGCTCGGCCTTGCGCAATCCGTCGTTGATCGCCGCCACCAGCAGGTCCTCGAGCATCTCACGATCATCGGCCAGCAGGCTCGGATCGATCGTGAGGCCGCGGATCTCATTGCGGCAACTCAGTGTCACCTTGACCATGCCGGCGCCGGATTCTCCTTCGACTTCGACATTGGCGAGTTCCTCCTGCGCCTTCTGCATGTTTTCCTGCATCTGCTGCGCCTGCTTCATCAGGCCGGCCAGTTGTCCTTTAAGCATGGTTGTCACCTTGGTCATGGTTGGGAGCGATCGCCCGGATCGATCCGGGCAGAATCTGCGCGTCGAATTCGTCGAGCAGGGTTTGAATGAAGGGGTCGGCCGCCAGGCTCGCTTCGGCCCGCGCGAGGTCTGCCGCCTTGGCCGCATCGGAACGCTGCGCGACGGTAGGCCCATCGATACGGCCGACCGAAGCGTGCAGTCGTATCGCAACGCCGAAGTGATCGGAGAGCGCCGCTCGCACTCTCGCGACGACCGACTCGTCGGCCAGGGGCGAAATGGGGACACGCACCGAGAACTCATGCGGACCGAAGTCGAGCAACTGGCTCTGGCGAAGGAA
>JBGSTN010000994.1:0-8932 GCA_041736455.1 Burkholderiaceae bacterium
CGCCGGCAGCAGCAGGGCCAGTGAAATCCCGATCGACGACCAGGCTGCCGCGGTGTGTCCCAGCGTCGGGACGAGCGTCACGTAGAGCCATGCGCCGATCGACCCGAGGAACAGGAAATGCAGCACGTAGACGCCGAACGAAACATCGCCCAGCCAGACGAGCAGCGGTCGCCGCAGCGCGCGTTGCAGGGCCGGAAGCCGGCTGACGGCGAGGAACATCAGCGTGGCACTCACCATGCTCGTGTAATGCTCGATCCAGGCGAAATCGGGCACGCCGTGTGCCTTCAACCACAGCCAGATCGCATCCGACGCGTAGTACGGATAGGACGCGACCGCGATCGCCGCGATCAGCACCGCGACGTTGAATGTCTTGCCCGATCGGGATTGGGTGTGGAACAGATGCGGGCGATGCTTGACGGCATCGGCGAACATCATGCCGATGAGAAAGCCGTCGTAGTAACTGCCGTGGAGCGCGACGATCATCGCCAGCAGGATCAGCACCCGCACACGATAGCGCACCAGGTTCAACGCGAACAGCGATCCGAAAACCAGGAACGACCCGATCAGTTCGACGCGGATGGTCCAGAGCGGCGGGTTGTACTCGTGCGCCGATCTCGCGTGGAACAGGTCGGAGAAGAAGGTCTGCCAGGAGAACTGGCCCGGCCAGAACTCCCCGAACCATGCCGAGGATCCGGCCAGGCTGGCGGCTTCCCTGAACCAGAGCGCATTCATCGCCCACAGGCACGCGGCGAGCACCAGCGACAGCAGCGTCAGGCCAGCGAGCCTGAAAGGCCTTTTGATGATGGCGACGACCAGTTCACGCGCCGAATCGCGCTCGCCGATGAAACGGATCGACAGCACATAGCCGCTGAGCACGAAGAAAAGGCACACCGCGAAATTGCCGGCCGTCAGCAGGCCGAGTGGCGGCCAAAGGAAGATCCCGTCCCAGGCATGCTGCGGTGGATAGACCTCGGCATCGCCGAACACACGATAGGGGAACAGTGCGCCCGAGAAATGCATGTTGAAGACGATGATCGCCGCGATGCCTCGCAGGGCGTCCAGATGCAATGCCCGCCGGGTGTCGATGGCGTTCGAAGCGCCGCGGTTCGTGTCGGACGGATTGCTTTCAGGTTGAGGCATGTCGGGCCGGATGATTCCTTGAATCGGCTATGTGAAGGTCGGCCATGGGAAAGATGGTTTTGCAGACGTTGGCTTCGCAAGCCTCGGCCCTGCAAGAGTCGGCTCTCGAACTTCGGCTCTCAAACTTCGGTTCTGCAAACTTCCGCTCTGCAAACGTCTGCCGAGCCGACGACGTCGATGCGAACGTCGGCCTTGCAGGCCAGGGCTTTCGTGGGCAGAACCGTGCCGGCCGCACTGGAGCACTCGAGCCAGGAGCAAAGGGGTGTAGCGAGCGAGGTTGAGGCAAGCGAGGACAAAGCGAGAAAAAACCAGGAGAGAGCGATCTGTCGTCTGCTCGAGGTCGGTCGAGCGCACGCCCGAGAGCAGGTTCGAGCATGAGCGGTCGTGATCGTTTGCGCGGGTCGGCAGCGACTTGCCGTCAGCATGTTGGAACGCCACGTGAACGTCAACCGGTAGACGGCAAGGGTTATCGAAACTGACAACATGTATCAGTCATGTTCCCAGCGCAGACGACGCAGATCCGTGACAGAACGCACTGGAACGGCCAACTTGCGAGATCCGGCGGCGCGCGCGACGGCGCGCCGGGCGCCGCCTCGATGCACGAATTCGGTTATCAGGACGCCTCGCAGCCCGACCGCACGGGCCCGACGCAGGTTCTCGATCGAATCTTCCACGAGCACGCAGCGATTCGCCGGGACACGCAGGCTGGCGATCAGCCGGCGGAACATCGGCCGGGAAGGCTTGGGCTGCAGGCGTCCGGCAAAGCGCATCGACTCGACCGTGAAAACGTCGTCGAGCAACCGATGAACGCCGAGCGCGCGCAGGATTCGCCATGCATAGTCGCGCGGCGCGTTCGTCACCAGGACCAATCGACCCGGCAGCCGTTGGAGCAGATGCACGAGGGCATGGTTGCGACGAATGATCGTGTGGAGATCGTCCATCGCATGGGTTTCATGCAGGAAGTGCGCGGCATCGATGCCATGATGCTTGACGAGTCCGAGGAGGGTCGCGCCGTAACGTCGCCAGTAGCTGACCCGCAAGGCGGCGGCGGCTTCGAGTGTCATGTCGAGTTCACGAGCCATGTAGGCGGTCATCGCTTCACTGATGCGAGGAAAGACTGTCGCGCCTGCATCGTGCAACGTGTTGTCCAGATCGAGCAGCCAGATCCGGTGACGGTGCGGGCACATGGGCGAGGCTTCAACGGCTTGCGGAGGATGGCGGTGAGTATGCCTGATTCGCTGGCGACACCCTCGTGCGCGTCGCGCTAAGATTGCGCTTCCTGACGAATTTCTCGCGACAGACGATGTTGGATCGAGTAGGCCGAACCCCACGGCAGCGTCGTCTCGCCTAACACGCTCGCGCGCCGTACCAATCCACCAACCGGTTGACCATGACTCTTTCGCTCACGCTGATCGCTGGCGCACGTCCCAACTTCATGAAGATCGCGCCTCTCATTCGAGCGATCAAGCAGCGCCCTCGCCTGCGTTATCGTCTCGTCCACACCGGTCAACACTACGATCGCGACATGAACGATGTGTTCTTCGACGAACTGGGCATCCCGGCGCCGGATACGAGTCTGGGTTGTGGAGGTGGCAGCCACGCGACGCAGACGGCAGCGATCATGGTGGCATTCGAGAAGGAACTCACCGAGAACCGACCCGACTGGGTGGTCGTGGTGGGCGACGTGAATTCCACGCTGGCCTGCTCGATCGTCGCCAAGAAATTGCAGATTCCCGTCGCGCACGTCGAGGCCGGCCTGCGCAGCGGCGATCGCAGCATGCCCGAAGAGATCAATCGCCTCGTGACCGATGCGATCACCGATCTGTTCTTCGTGACCGAACCTTCGGGCAGCGAGCATCTGCTGCATGAAGGCCAGCCTGCCGAGCGCGTTCACTATGTCGGCCATGTGATGATCGACAATCTGTTCCATCAGGTGGCGCAACTCGAGACGATGGATCGATCGACGTTTGCGAGCGAGCCGCTGCGTCGCAGGTTGATCGAGGAACAGGGCCGCTATGGCGTGGTCACGATGCATCGCCCGGCCAACGTCGACGATCCGGTGGCGCTCGCCGCCATCGTCGGGGCATTGCGCGACGTTGCAACCGGGCTGCCGGTGATCTTTCCGGTCCATCCGCGGACACGCGCCAATCTCGACAAGTTCGGCATCGATCTCGGGCCCGGCATCCATACCCTCGGCCCTCTGCCCTACATGGAATTCCTCAATCTGTGGCGCGGCGCCGAGCTCGTACTCACCGACAGCGGCGGTCTGCAGGAAGAAACCACCGCGCTCGGCGTGCGCTGCGTGACGATGCGCGATTCGACCGAGCGCCCTGCCACCGTGACCGACGGTACGAACCTGCTGGCAGGCACCGATCCGGATGCGATTCGTGCTGCGGCCCGTGAGTCCCTGGCCAATACTGCATCGACCCGTCGGCCGGCATTGTGGGATGGTCATGCCGCAGAGCGGATTGCGGATGTGTTCGATGCGTTGGTCGGCTGACTTCGGCTGATATCGGCTGATATCGGGCCTTGATCGGAATCCGATTTCGACGGATTTCGCCTGGCTACGGGATGCTATTGCCCGATATCAGGTTTTGAAGGCGTTCGGTGCTATTATGGCCTGATGGAACGCGCCACGATATCCCAGTTGAAGAATCATTTGAGTGCTTATCTCGACAAGGTCAAGAACGGGCACACCATTCTGATTCTCGACCGTGACCAACCCGTCGCTCGGCTCGAGCGAGCCGGTGCGCTGGATGATCCCCTCGATCGGGTCGCGGCACTGGAGCGATCGGGCATTCTCAAACGCTCCAGTCGGCCTCTGGCCGGCGAGTTGCTTCACCCGGCAGGCATGAAACCGATCCGAACCGTTCGGTCCGGATCGGTTTCCGGCAAATCAGCCCGAAAGAACGCCAGTGTCCTGCAGGCGCTGCTCGACGAGCGGGATTCTGGCCGGTGAAATTCTGGGACGCGTCGGCTATCGTCCCATTGCTTGTGCAAGAGGCCCACACTGAACGGATGCTTGGCTTGCTGAGCGCTGATCACGACCTCGTCGCCTGGTGGGGAAGTTCCGTCGAATGTGTGTCGGCGTTGGCGCGTCGCCATCGTGAAGGATCCTTGTCGTCGGTCGAAATGATGTCTGCCATGGACCGGCTCAATGCGTTGGCGCTCGCGTGGCACGAAATCAATCCAACCGACGCCGTTCGCCAGAAAGCGCACAGGTTGCTGCGTGTTCACTCCCTGCGCGCCGCGGACAGTCTCCAACTGGCAGCTTGTCTGATCGCCTGCAACGACGAACTTTCATCGCTGCCCATCGTCTGTCTGGATGCTCGTCTCGCGGGCGCTGCGGCGCTCGAGGGGCTCACCGTCATCGACTGACGCCGCAAGCAGAAGCGACAAGCCCTGCAGTGGCCTGGTGCGGTGCTGCTGCCGATCGGCGTCGTTCCGCGCGCCCGCTAGTGACTCCGGATCATCGTGCCGACGCCATCTTCGGTCATGATCTCGAGCAGCAGGCTGTGATCGACACGCCCGTCGATGATGTGCACGGCCGCCACGCCACTCTTGGCCGCCTCCAGAGCCGAAGCGATCTTGGGCAGCATGCCGCCGGAAATCGTGCCGTCGGCGAACAGTTCGTCGATCTGGCGGCTGGTCAGGCCGGTGAGCAGTTCGCCTTTCTTGTTCAGCACGCCGGGCGTGTTGGTCAGCAGCACCAGCTTTTCGGCCTTCAGGATCTCGGCGATCTTGCCGGCGACGACGTCGGCATTGATGTTGTAGGTTTCGCCCTCGGCACCCGAGCCGATCGGTGCGATGACGGGGATGAAGCCGGTCTGCGTGAGCGTGTGGATCAACGAGGGGTCAATCGACTGTATTTCGCCGACCTGCCCGATGTCGATCGTCTCCTCGGGATTCTCTCGGCTGCGCATGCTGAGCTTGCGCGCCTTGATCAGGTTGCCGTCCTGGCCGGTGAGACCGACGGCGCGTCCGCCCGCCTGGTTGATCAGTTCGACGATCTCCTTGTTGACCTGCCCGGCCAGCACCATTTCGACGATGTCCATCGTCTCGGCGTCGGTGACGCGCATGCCCTGCACGAATTCGCCCTTCTTGCCCACCCGTGCGAGCAGCTGCTCGATCTGCGGTCCGCCACCGTGAACGACGACGGGGTTCAGGCCGACCAGACGCAGCAGCACGACATCGTGCGCGAAGCTGTTTTTCAGTCGTGCATCCGTCATCGCATTGCCACCATATTTGATGACGACAAGCTTGCCGTGAAAGCGGCGAATATAGGGAAGTGCTTCGGCGAGTGTCGCTGCCTTCTGCGCGGATGTGACGGGTGGTATCGAATCGTCACGCGAGGCGGAGCCAGGGGCAACCGAAGAGGATGTCGAATCGTTTGACATGAAAGGTCGCCATTGCATGGTGATAAATGCCGCGGACGAAACGCCTGCGACTCGGTTCGCTTTGCCGACAATTCAGCGTCGCGAGGAAAACCCACAATTCAACAGCGGTCGCACCTTCAGTCTATAAAGTGACGGATTGTTGCGCTGCAAGACATTTGGTGAAATGTGGACTTCGGGCACCTATTTTGCTGACAGGAATTCGTTGCTCGCCAATAGAATTCCGCGTGTCCGTGGCTGTCAGACAACTATCGACAGACGGTTGCCAAATAATTATCCCTTTGGGAAACGGTCTGGCGTTTACCAACAACCAATCGATCATACTTTGATCACCAGGCAGGAGGTCGGTCCAATTCATGGACATTCCACGTAGAACCGTGTCAACGCAAATTCACTTTGGCGCCCGTCAGGTCGTCGACCTCATCAAAGCAGCGACCGATCCGCTGCTTGTCGTGGTCACGCTCTGGGGCGCGACGATACTGCACGGTCAGCCTGTTCGTGGTGCCGAGGTGATTCTCGGTTTGTTGGCTTTTTCGCTCTGCTACCCGGGTACGATCGAATTCCGTCATCGGCAGCTCAACCTGTTGCGTGCGCTCGCCGGCAATTGGGCGGTCGTCGCCGCGTTGCTCCTCGGCCTGGGTTATGTCACCGGCATGGCCGACGCCTTCGACCGCAATGTGGTGCTGGCCTGGGTGCTGGGTGTGCCTCTGGTCCAGTTTGCAGCTCATTGGTTCGCCCCCTCTTTCGTGCCGCGGGTGCTTGCGCTGAGCCGCAAGGAGCGCACGATCGTCATTGGCGCCAATACCGCGAGCCGCCAGATCGCCGGCACTTTCAACAAGGATCCATTCAGCAACAAGCGCGTGCTCGCGTTCTTCGACGATCGCAATCATGCGCGGCTCGGGCATATCGATGAAGCGCCGGTCGCGGGCCGCGTCGACGATGCCGCTGCGTTCGTCAAGGCGAATTCCGTCACCAGTATCTACATCGCGTTGCCGATGGCAGGTCAGCCGCGCATCCTGAGACTGCTCGACAGCCTGCGCGACACGACGGCGTCGATCTATTTCATTCCTGACATCTTCATGGTCGACATGATCCAGGCCCGTCTCGACGCGGTCGGCGGTGTGCCGGTCGTGGCGGTCTGCGACACCCCGTTCGAAGGGGTCACCGGGGTCACCAAGCGGTTGTCCGACATCGTGATCTCGCTGATCGCGATCACGGTCACCGCGCCGCTGATGATCGGGATCGCGATTGCGGTGAAGTCCACGTCACCGGGCCCGGTCATCTTCCGCCAGAAGCGTTATGGCCTGGACGGGCGTCAGATCAACGTCTGGAAGTTTCGCAGCATGTACGTGTCGGACAATGGGCCCGACGTGCCGCAGGCACAACGCAATGATCCGCGTGTGACGCCGGTCGGCCGTTTCCTGCGGCGCACGTCACTCGACGAACTGCCTCAGTTCTTCAATGTGCTCGAAGGGCGCATGAGTGTGGTCGGCCCTCGCCCGCATGCGGTTGCGCACAACGAGACCTTCCGCAAGGTGATCAAGGGCTACATGGTCCGCCACAAGGTCAAGCCGGGCATCACCGGCTGGGCGCAGGTCAATGGCGCGCGTGGCGAGACGCCGGCGTTGAGCGACATGGAGCGCCGCGTCGAGTACGACCTCGAGTATCTGCGCACCTGGACGTTGCGCCTGGATCTGCTGATCATCTGGCGCACCGTCCTGTTGATCTTCAACGATCCGAAGGCTTATTGAGCCTTTTTCCTTGCGGGCAGTTTAGCGTCAACGACCTGCCCGCCTGAATGCCATGCCGTGATAACCCTCGAGGCTGAGGGCCGGCTCGAAGGCAATCTCGCAACGTTTTTCGGGGTTCTCCCAGCGGTCGACCAACTCGTAGCCGAGTCGGGTGATGTCGCTGACGAATCGCTCGTCCTGTTGAATGCGATACGGGCAGAATGCGGTGCCGATGCTCTGCACCGTCCACCAGGCCCGCGCCGGATGAAGCGGCAGCAGGTTGATGATGAGCCAGGTCGGCTTCGTCGGCAATTCGGCGAGCATGTCGGCGAGCGTCTTTTCCAGGTACTGCAGGCAGCCCGCGGTGAACAGGATCTGCACGTCGCCCGCCGCGCCGAGGTGCTCGACGAAGCTCAGATGCTGCGCATCATCACGCGTCGCCGCGATTTCCCGGCCCTTCTTCATCACGGCCGGTACGTCCGACACCTGCCAGGTGAGATCCGGCGGATAGTCGAGGTATCGTCGGTAGGCGTAATAGCTCAGGCCAATGTGCCCGCCGAGGTCGAATACACGCGTCGCACCTTCGTCGAAGGCCTTGCGCAGCCAGTACAGCATCGGGTAGTCCGACGGAAAGATCCGGGTCATCCGGTCGCCGTACATCGTGGCCGGTGCGTCATGGTCGTAGCCGACCAGCCCGTTGACCGGTACCGCCGCTGCTGCTTCGGCATGCGTTCGAAAGATGCCGCGACAGACGCCGACGGCTTGTCCCTTGGCGAATCTCGCGTCGAATCGACGCGCCCGGAACTGTCGCAGCCCCGGCGCGTCGAGCAAGCGATCGAGGAGTTGGTGGCGTCGGGCAATCATGGGCTAGATCCTTGGAGAGCGTGGTGTGCTCGAGCGTTTCAATTCTCGGCCAGCTTGATCCGGCGGCCGTGCCGAGGCTGCGCCGGTCGCGCGTTCGGTTCGAACAGCCGCGCAAAGGTATCCCATTGGCGCGCGCTGATCGACAGGGCCGTCGTCATCACCAGCCAGCGGACGCCTTCCGTACAAGGGGGCGTGGTCAGAGAGCCGTCGTATTCGAAATGGCCTTGATGACCCGCCGGCGGCAGCAAATCGGCGAGATCGATACGCTGGTCGCCATTGGCGCGGCCGCCAGGCTCCAGCGGTAGCGCATCGATCAATGCCTGGATCGCCGGGTTCGGCGTGTGACCGCGCAGATAGCTCACCGCAATGACTGCCATCGTGCCGTCCGGCGCCTGATGGACCAGATGCACGCTCAGGTCGGGCGGGCTGTCGGTCAGCCAGTGTTCGCCGGGACGATGCAGGCGCAACTGAGTCAACTTGAAGGTCTGCGCGCCCAGCTTCAGTCGATTCGCTCCGTTCACGTTCGCCGTCAGATTGCGTCCATCGTCCAGCACCTCGAAGCGACTCGGGCCGTACCGGACATCGAGGGCTTCGGCACTCACGGGAATCGCGTCGGTCAGTTCGATCGGCGACTGGCGTGAACCCGTCGAGCACGTGGCGAAGTCGCTGCGCAGTTCACTCCAGTACGCCGGGCCTGTCTCCGCCTCGTAGGACCAGCGCGGCGCCTGAATCGGAGGCAGATGGGCGGCGAGCGCAGCGAGATGGGCGCGCCGGATGGCGTCGTCGATCACCGCGTCGAGTGGG
>JBGSTN010001000.1:0-4757 GCA_041736455.1 Burkholderiaceae bacterium
CCTCACGGGCCCGGACAAAGTTCGCCACTGTCGCCGTATTGAGCCAAAAAACGGCGGCCACATAGAGACCGGCAAACCCCGTATACAACAGCCCCAGCCGCCAATCAATTGTCGCTAAAATCACGATCACGCCCAGCGCAACCAGGGCATCAACACCTCGACGTCGGCCGCCTCGACGGTCGCGCCGCACCAGATCCGCAGGCCGGCAGGCGCGTCCTTGTACGAACCGATGTCGTAGGCTGCGCCTTCGGATTCGAGCAGTTTCGTCATCTGTTTGACCTGCGCCTCGCTGGCGTCGACGCTGAGGCACACGCTGGTGTTGGAACGCGTGGCCTTGTCTTGCGCAAGAAACGTGATCCAGGGATTCGCTGCAACGAATGTCTCGATCACCTCGAGGTTGGCGTTGCTGCGCGCGATCAACCCCTTCACGCCGCCGACGGACTCCGCCCACTTCAGCGCGTCGAGATAGTCGGCCACGCAGAGCATCGAAGGCGTGTTGATCGTCTCGCCCTTGAAGAGGCCCTCGTTCAACTTGCCACCCGATTTCATCCGGAAAATCTTGGGCAACGGCCAGGGCGGGTCGTAGCTCTCGAGCCGCGCCACCGCGCGCGGGCTCAGGATCAGCATCCCGTGCGCGCCTTCGCCGCCCAGTACCTTCTGCCACGAATAGGTCACGACATCGAGCTTGTCCCAGGGCAGATCCATCGCGAACACCGCGGACGTGGCGTCGCAGAACGTGAGGCCCTCTCGTGAATCCGGAATCCAGTCGCCATCAGGGACCTTGACGCCCGAGGTGGTGCCGTTCCAGACGAAGACGACGTCGCGCGAAAAATCGGTCGCGCCCAGATCGACGATCTCGCCGTAGCCCGCCTTGCGCACGCGCACGTCGGGCAATTTCAGTTGCTTGACGATGTCATTGACCCAGCCGGCGCTGAACGATTCCCACTCGAGCACCTCGACACCGCGTGCGCCCAGCAGCGACCACATCGCCATTTCGATCGCCCCGGTGTCCGACGCCGGCACCACGCCCACGCGGTAGCCATCCGGCAGCCCCAGGATGCGTGCCGTCTCCGTGCAGACGAGCGCGAGCACCTTCTTGCCGAGCGAAGAGCGGTGCGAGCGGCCGAGGGTGTCGAGCGTGAGCTTCGACACATCGTAGCCCGGGCGTTTGGCGCAGGGGCCGGAGGAGAAGTTGGGGGAGCTTGGGCGCAGCGTGGGTTTCATGGATAGGAGACCGGCATGGATGAAAGCGGCGCCTGCGCGGCAGGACGCCTATCGAGGGGGGCTTGTCATACGACGGCGGCATTGCCAATCGCAACGTACGTCGTCGTCGATTCTAACTGCCCCCGCTACCGGGTGCACGCCATCGATGCGATGAACCGATCGCATCGATGGCTACCCGGGCCGTGTGAAACGACCGTTGCCTGGGTGACCGGTCGGACCCGGCCTGATATGCTGGAACGCGACCCGAAAGCGGCTTTACCTCGCCATTCCGGCCGAAGCCACCCATCGAGAGAAGAAAACCGTGATCACTGCCATCGTCGAATTCAAGCTTCCCCAGCCCATTTCGCCGGCACAGGCCAAGGAAACCTTCCTGAGCACCGCACCGAAGTACCAGGGCATGCCGGGCCTGATCCGCAAGTACTACTTCCTGTCGGAAGACGGTTCGAAGGCCGGCGGAATCTATCTCTGGTCTTCGCGAGAAGATGCGGATCGTGTCTATACGAATGAATGGAAGACGTTCGTCCGTGGCAAGTACGGCTCCGACCCGAGCCTCACCTTCGTGGCGTGTCCGGTGGTCGTCGACAACCTTTCGGGCGAGGTCATTGCCGACTGATCCACCTGTTCATTCGCCATCGCGACAGAGGTTTGTGTTGCTTGCAGTGCTGTTCTGAAGCGAGGAGGCGGAGAGCACCGTCTCGCGCTTATCACCTATTCTGTTGGCGCCTGGCGCAAACGATCGTTCACGCGTGCCACCGCCGGCCTCGCGGCGACACGTCGATAGTGCGCGTCGAGTGTCGGAAACCCGGCGAGATCGACCCCGTCGTGCTCGAGCCAGCCGCTGATCGTGAACAGATACGCATCGCAGATCGAGTACCTCTCACCGAGCACCCACGGACCCTTGAACAGCGACTGCTCGATCATCTCGCAACAGTCGGTCATGTTCGCCGCGACCTTTGCGCGCATCGCGTCGATCGCCGCCTGCTCGTCGGCCCAGCGATAGCCCCGGCGTCCGTGCGCGTGCGCGACATGCACGGTAGCGCACAGATAGCTGTTGAACTCCTGGGCCTTCGCGAAGTGCCAAGGATCGACCGGTGCGAGCGCTGCCAATGGAAAACGCTGGGCGATCCAGCCGAGGATGGCCGGCGTCTCGGTCAGCACGCCGTCGGGCGTGGCCAGCGCAGGCACTCGGCCACGTGGATTGATCGCCAGGTAATCGGGCTGGCGCTGTCCGCCGGCTTGAAAATCGACACGAACGATCTCGTGATCGGCGTTCGCTTCTTCGAGCGCGATGGCGCAAGCCAGCGCACAGGTACCGTTGGCGTAATAGAGTCGAATCGTCATCGTGGTGTCACCTCGACCCATGTGTCGTTGTAGCAGGCGCCGGCCATGATGTCGCTCTTCAGGTCGGCGTCGATCAGAGCATTGACCGTCTGCCCGGTGTCGCTGGCAGACAGCCAGACACCCTTGGGACTGTAGATCACGCCGACCGGCACCGCATCCGTCAACCGCGCCTGCAGCGTCGTCTCGCCCCTGGCGTTCCAGACCTTCACGGTCTGGCCGTCGCCGATCGCTCGCGCGGCGGCGTCCGCCGGATGAATCTCCAGCCGTTCGGCCGCCTGCGAATCGGGCAATTCGCCGAAGGTGGCATTGGTGCGACGAGATGACGACGGCGAGACCAGGTTCAGCGGCAGGTCGTGCGGCACCTGCTCGTGACGTGGCACGCCATAGCCCCAGGCGTCCTCCAGCGTTCGAGAAAACAGTTCGATGCGGCTGGACCTGGTTGCCGGCATGACGGTGTCGCACATCACCATTGGCTTCTCGCCCTGCACGAGCATCGGCACCGCGCCGTCGACCGGGAGCTCGCTCGGCCGATACCCCTGCAACCGCGGATCGGCGACATCGAACGCGTCGTTCATCAAGGTCTTGTCGTCGGCCTTGAAGATCGGTTCGTCGAAGCCGAAACGCGCCGCGAGCCGGCGGAAGATTTCCGTGTTGGGCAGGCACTGCCCAACCGGTTCGATCACCGGTTCGGCGCGTTGCAGCCAGCATTGCCCATAGGCGGCATAGATGTCATGGCTTTCGGCGAACGAGGCCGCCGGCAGGATCACATCGGCATAGGCGAGACTGTCGTTCATCGTGACGTCACATCCCACGATGAAGATCTCTTTCCGGCTGAGCCCGCGACGCAGGCGATTCTGGTCCGGATGGGTGCAGACCGGGTTGTGGTTGTAGATGAACAGCGCGCGAATCGGTGGATCGACGTCGTCGGTCAGCAGATGCCTGCCCACGTCGACGATGTTGATCGTGCGCGTGCCCGGAGGAATCAGGTGTGTCGCATGCAACCGCGCCGGCGTGGACGGAAACGACAGTCCGTGTTTGGCAATGACTCCGGCGCCCAGGCGACCGTGCTGGCCGAGCAATGCGTTGAGCGCCATGATCGCACGCAGTCCGGAACCGCCGCTGCGCGCCCGTTCGATGCCGTTGCCGACCGAGGTCGCGAGCGTGCGGGCGTTCGCATACGCATCGACCAACATCGCGAAGCGGTCGGGTTCGACGCCGCACAAGGCCTGCACCTGCGACGGACCGTATTGCCTCGCCTGCGCCATCCACGGTTCGTACCCGTCGACCCACTTCGCGATGAACGCTTCGTCGTGCAGGCAACGACTGGCGAGTTCGGCCGCAACCGCCATGGCGAGCACGACGTCGGCGCCCGGCCGGGGTTGCACGTGAAGATCGGCCATCTCTGCGATGCGGGTGCGCCTGGGATCGATCACGACCAGGCGCGCGCCTTTCGCCCGAGCGTGGCTGATCACGCGCGCAAGATGCAGATTCGACACGGTGACGTTGTTGCCCCAGACGACGATCGTGTCCGAGTGTTCGGCCTGTTCGGGTGGCATGCCGGGCGCATTGCCGAAGAGACTCGTGTAGGCCGTGCCGCGCACGATGCCGCACAACGGACCGCGGCTGAGCAGACTCGCACCGAGCCTGTGGAAGAATCGCAAGTCCATCGAGCCGCCGGCCAGCTGCCCGTGCGGTCCGGCATAGTTCAGCGGCAGCACCGATTGCGGCCCGAAAGCGGCAATCGCGTTGCCGACGCCGTCATGGACGCGATCGAGCGCCTCGTTCCATGAGATCGCTTCGAACTGGCCGCTGCCGCGGGCGCCGGTCCGACGCAGCGGCTGAGTCAGGCGATTCTTGCCGTGCAGCCATGCCGGATAATAGCGTGCCACCTTGTTGCAGATGACACCCGCCGTGTACGGGTTGGCCGACGAACCCTTCACCGCGAGCACGCGATTGTCCGCCGTGGTGATCGACAGACTGCAGGTGTCCGGGCAATCGAGAGGACAGACCGAGGGCCGGGTGACGGATTCCGTATTCGATACCGCTGCGCGCATGACATTCCCTCTCGATGATCGATTGCCGGATGATGCCTTCGTTCACGCCGGGCCGGTGGCCATGTGCTCGAACAGGCGCGCCACGGCTTCTGCGCCGGGGTCGACCTGACCGGCCAGCTGCCCGTGCGGTCCGGCATA
>JBGSTN010001009.1:0-2076 GCA_041736455.1 Burkholderiaceae bacterium
GCAGGGCGGGTCGGCGCCGCGCCGGCAGCCGCCGTGCTGGGCGTGAATCCGTCGCTCGATGTCTACACGAACGTCGACACGGTGGCGCCCGGCGGCAAGATCACGTTCCACCTGTCCGACAATGCGGGCACCACGAGCACCACGCGCAAAGCCAAGCTCGTGATCGACCGGATCGGCCGTACCGATCAACGGGTCTATACGGGCACCGCGACCATGAAGAAGCAGACCCTCCCGGCCAATGCCTGGGTCGATTGCTGCAATTGGCCCGTGGGCCTGTCGTTGACGGTGCCGCAGAGCTGGAAGAGCGGTCTCTACGTCGCCACCGTCGAATCGCCCGACGGTCCGTCGACGCGGACTCATTTCGTGGTCCGGGCGACGACCCCGGGAGCCACGTCGAAGATCGCGCTGCAGATCCCGTTCGAGACGGCGAATGCCTACACGAACTGGGGCGGCAAGAGCGTCTATGCCTTCAATTCGAGCAACGGCGTGCCGGCCACGGCGGTGTCGACCTTGCGTCCGACGAGCACCGCGCAGGACGACGATTTCTGGCGCTGGGCCTATCCGATCATCCGCTGGTCGGAGAGCCAGGGCATTGCGCTCGAATACCTGTCGAGCAGTGATCTGAACAGGCGGTCCGGTGTGTTGAGGCCCTACAAGCTCTTCATCACGGTCGGGCATGACGAATACTGGAGTGCCGAACGTCGCGCGGAACTCGACCGGTTCACCGCGGCAGGTGGCAACGCCGCGATCCTGTCGGGCAATACGATGTGGTGGAAGGTGATCTTCGGTAACGACAACCGCAATCGTGCCTTCGGTCGCATGACCGCATCGAAAGTTACAGGCTCGACGACCGCCAACTGGTACGAAACGAATCCCGAGGCGAAATCGATCGGTGCTTCGTGGCTCAAGGGCGGCTACATCGACGAATACCTGAGTCCGCAACTGACGAACATGGGGCTCGAGGTCGCCGTGCCGGAACACTGGGTGTTCAGCGGGTTGACGTTGTCCCAGGGCAGCGTGATCGGTCAGTCCGAACGGATCCTGCGTTACGAGGCCGATGGTGTCGACTTCACGCTCGATGCGCAGGGCCGACCGGTGCCGACCGGAGGCGATGGCACACCGACGAACACCACGATCCTCGCCAAGCGGGCACTGACCGGCTGGGACACGATGGCCAACGTGCCGATCAACAGTCCCAACATCCGGTTGACGGGCGTGGCGGGCGGGTTCGCGACGATGACCATTCACACCAAGGCGAGTGGCGGCACGGTGTTCAACGGCGGTACCACCGACTGGACGCGCGCGCTGGAGGGATGCGTGAATGGCGGCAACGGCGCGAGCCCGATCTGCAGGATCACGCGCAACGTGATCGATCGCCTGGGCGGAGCGGCGACCCAGACAGTGGCCTCGATGGTGTCGCCGGTTCCCGGCTCGACACTCACGGCCAACTCGGCAACCTTCACCTGGACGCCCGGCAGCGGCGATCAGTACTGCCTGTCGGTCACGGTGCCGGGCAACGCGGCGTTGTTCTCCCAATGCACGGCAAGCACCTCGCTGACGGTGTCGTCGCTGCCGACCGGCGGCCAGACGCTCGATGTGAGCCTGCAGACCCGGGTCAACCAGGTGCTGCAGCCGGCTGTCCTCTACACCTACACGGCGATGAACGCCGGTACCGGCACGGGCGTCGCGCAGATGGTCTCGCCAACGCCTGGAACGAAGCTGCCGGCGGGCCCGGTCACGTTCAGCTGGTCGAACGTGGGCGGCGACCTCTATTGCTTCTCGATCGACAGCCCCGGGATGGCGACGGTGATCGCACAATGCCAGACCGGTACGTCGATCACCGTCTCGAACCTGCCGACGGCCGGCCAGACGCTGTACGTGAGCCTGCAGACACGTCGCAACCTGGTGTGGCAGACACCGATACTCGCCATCTATACCGCCAGCGGCTGAGCGGCTGTCATCATCGGGGTGAGGTCGCCGACATCGCGAACGGTGCGGCGGCCGACATCCGACGACCGACGGTGCCGTGCCTTCGTGGTCGACGGCGTGCCATCACCGATGGCGAAACGCGCCGGT